>CAZZXJ010000929.1:0-2193 GCA_964657905.1 uncultured Stigonema sp. | reverse complement strand
ACGCTCATATTGTGGTCTACCCAAATGAATATTGCGCTCCGCAGCACTACCGAAATTACTGCATACAAGACGATTTCTGTCAATGCGTAAGTCCTATTAGCAATTAGCAATTAGCAATTCCTAATCTAAGGGTACAATTGCACTCATTTGTTCCAAGTTTAGTACGAGGGCTAATTCTGTTTCACTCATCAGCCCTCGTTCTAGTACAATCTGCCGTAGAGATTTACCAGTTTCCAAAGATTCTTTCGCCACAGCAGCTGCATTCAAATAACCAATATGAGGATTTAATGCCGTTACCAAGGCTAAGCTTCCTTCAGCATATGCCAAACAACGCTCTTGGTAAGCAATAATTCCCTTGATGCAGCGTTCGGTGAGTGCAATGATGGTATTACCGAGAATCTCGATACTGTGAATCAGGTTATAGGCAATTAGAGGCATCATCACATTAAGTTCTAATTGTCCTGCTTGTGCTGCTAAGGCGATCGCACTGTCATAACCCATGACCTGAAAACACACCATTGATGTCATCTCTGCCATCACTGGGTTATACTTTCCAGGCATAATCGAGGAACCTGGTTGAACAGGTGGTAGTTGAATTTCTTTGAAACCAGTTTTTGGTCCTGAATCCATCAGGCGCAAGTCGTGGGATATTTTGACTAGATCAGCCGCTAGGTTGCGTAAAGCACCGGAAACATTGACAAATGGTGCCATACTCTGCATTGCTGCCATTAAGTGGGGTGCAGGTTCTAGAGGACAGTTTATCAATTCTGAGAGAATTGTCACTACACGGGCGCGATACTGAGGATGAGTATTCAAACCTGTTCCGACTGCACTACCTCCCAAACCCAGCACCATCAAATCCCCTGAGTTCGTGTATATGCGGTTTTGATGTTCTGTAAGAATGTGCGCCCAAGCGCGAAAATTTTCTCCCAAGCGTACTGGTACGGCGTCTTGCATATGGGTTCTGCCGGACTTAACAATATCTTGGAATTGGGCAGCTTTTTCTTCTAATGCTGCTATTGCCTTATCTAGAGCTGGGTGTAGTGTTTTTGACAATGCCAATAAGCCACCAATGCGAATTGCTGTCGGAATCACATCATTGGTAGACTGCCCGTAGTTTACGTGGTCATTGGGACTAACGCGCTTGTAATTGCCGAGTTCCTCCCCCAGAATTTGTAGGGCGCGATTCGCTAGGACTTCGTTAACATTCATGTGGTGAGATGTCCCAGCCCCGGCTTGATAGACATCCACCACAAACTGATCGCGCAAATTTCCAGCAAGCACTTCATCTGCTGCTTGCACAATGGCATGACTGATTTCTTGGGGAATGCAGCCTAGTTCACCGTTGACAATTGCCGTAGCTTTTTTTATAAGTATACAAGCATCTACGTAGGTGGGCAAGGGCTTAATGCCGCTGATCGGGAAATTTTCTATTGCTCGCAGCGTTTGAATGCCGTAGTAAGCGCTACTGGGGATTTGGCGATCGCCCATGGAATCGCGCTCTATTCGGACTTGGGAATCTGTTTGTTGAGTCATAGTATTGTTAGTGGTTAGTTGTTAGTGGAGAGTGGGGAATGGTTAATTGCTAATTGCTAATTGTTACCATTAGCCATTAGCCATTAGCAACCAACAACTAACTACTAACTACTAACAATCCTATGACTATACCTAACTGGATTACTTTCTCTCGCCTTCTGGCGTTGCCATTTCTACTATATGGTTTACATAATCCTACACCCCAATCTAGGTGGGTATGTTTGGCAATTTTTCTGGTGGCAGCGCTTACTGATTGGTTAGATGGCTATTTAGCCCGGAAACTCAATCAAATTAGCGAATTAGGTAAGTTTCTGGACCCGTTAGTGGATAAATTGCTGGTACTTGCGCCGTTACTGGCTTTAATTGAATTGGGACAAGTTTCTGCTTGGGCAGTGTTTCTGATTTTAGCACGGGAGTTGGCGATCGCTGGTTGGCGTGTCAGTCAAACTACGATGACGGGAGCGAATATTTGGGGCAAACTCAAAACTGTAAGTCAAATAGTGGCGATCGCACTTTTGATTGCTCCTTTATCTGAAGTGTGGCAATTACCAACCCTTGTCGCCTTTTGGGTTTCTGTGGCTTTGACGTTAATTTCTGGGGGAATTTACCTTTTGCCGCAAACAAGCAGCATCCTGACTGAATAATTCGTAATTCGTA
>CAZZXJ010000928.1:0-2194 GCA_964657905.1 uncultured Stigonema sp. | reverse complement strand
TAATGCGATGGAATATTTTTTTAGTTGGAAGTCCCTAGGCATCGCTAATTTCCTTCGGGGCTTAAACAAACGTGAGTTTGATAAACCTTTCCCTGCCTTGAACTAAAGTTCACGTCTGTCGCTTTTCGATTCCGCTACGATGTACACACAAGTCCTAAAAATTTAGCTTGATAAAGCTTTCCTTACAGCACATTTCATCTGAATCAGGTAGACAAGGGCGGGCAGAATGCCATTGGTGTCAAGTTAAGAAAAATAGAAACTTGTCAAGTGGGTCAAACTTAATGATTAAACTCAACACAAGGGTGTTGAGAATAGCCATGAGTCAGCCACGCAAAAAACAAGGAAATCCAGATTTTTGCAAAACCCACAACTACAACTCATTCCTTGGTTGGTTGAGCATCAGCGTTCTATGGGCTTGGTCAAAGCCATTGGTCAACGGCATCGACGCAACGCCTCAAGATCCCTTGACATCTGGGCTGAAGCTTTAACTTGACACCAATGGTGAGACACCCACCCCACAAGAAATTATTGGATGTTTTTTGATTTGTCAGTCCCTAACTTTTGCTAAGTAAGGCTTTGCATAAGTTCGTAGCTTTTTTAAGCGCAGAGGGACGCAAAGTTTGAGCGCTAGATTCGTTATGAATTAATAAAATTTTGTACTAAGGGATGTGTTTTGTTGAGAGGGGAGGAAGACGGCGTTTATTATATCGTCCTTGCAGGTTCTTGGTGAGCAACACACAGGCAAATATGGCGGTTGACAGCAGCACTACACTAGCTCCAGAGGCAATGTCCAGGTAGTAGCTGAGGTAAATACCTACAAAGGAAATCGCCGATCCTAAAATCCCGGAAAGAATCATCACATAACCAAAGCGATCGCTTATTAATCGGGCAATTGATGCTGGAATCACTACTGCTGAAATAATTAGTGTTACCCCCAAAACGTTCAGTGTCGCCACTAGTAAAGTCGCCAACATCAAAGCAAATAAAGTATCCATTGCAAAAATGGGTACTCCATGAACCTGAGCTACTTCCCGATCAAAACACCAAAATAGCAACGGGCGATAAAACAAGAAAACTAGACTGATTAAGACAATCGTCACACTAGTAACTACCCACAAATCATTAGGGGAAACGCCCAACACATTGCCAAACAAAGCGGCTTCAAAGTTTTGGCTAAACTGGCGATAGCTACTGATCACAGCGACTCCTAAAGCAAAGCTAGCAGTTGTCACAATTCCAATAGCTGCATCAGAGTAGATTTTGCGTCCTGTTAAATATTGAATCAGCAGGGCGGCTGCAAAACCCCAAATCCCAGAGCCAATATAGAAATTCAAGCCCAGTACATAACTCAGCACGGCTCCCCCCAAAATCGCATGCGATAAACCGTGGGCAATGTAACTCATCCTGCGAGTTGTAATATAAACTCCCATAATGCCGCATAATAGCCCCGCCATCATGCCTACTAAAATGGCACGACTAAAAAATTCGTAGCGAAACGGAGCTAGTAATAAATCCATATTTTGATCCAAGTAGCACAGTTATGTTACACGCAATACTTGTGGCAAGTTGTCTTGCATTTGATGACGTAGGGAAGTACCGCCGCTAGCGATCAAGATTCGGTCTTGTTCGTAAAAAACGACCATTTCTCCCCCAAAAGTCTGTTCAAGATTTGCCGGAGTGAAGACATCGATAGGTTGACCTTGACAAATTAAACCCTGGTTGAAACACATCACCCAAGGTAAATGAGTAGCTACCGAGTTGAGGTCATGGGTGGAGAGGATAATTGTCAAGCCTTGCTGATTCAAATCAGCCAATAGGTGTAATAGTTCGTGTTGAACGTGCAAGTCGGAACTACTGGTGGGTTCATCTAAAAGAACTATTTCTGGTTCTCCGACTAAAGCACGGGCAATGAAAACCCTTTGCTGTTGTCCCCCAGATAGATTACCAATAGGTTGATGGGCAACATGGGCAACTCCAACACGTTCTAGGAGTTCGCGGGCAATTTGGCGATCGCGCCGCGAAGACCAAGGCAACATCTTCTGCTTTTGGTAACGCCCCATCATCACCACTTCCAAAGCCGTAACTGGAAAAGTCCAATCCACCGTTTCCACCTGCGGCACATAGCCCACCAAAGGCGGTGGTACTCCTGGCTTTAAGCGCTTTCCTCGAAACCAAATCTCTCCACGCCAAGGAG
>CAZZXJ010000927.1:0-2196 GCA_964657905.1 uncultured Stigonema sp. | reverse complement strand
GGGGAATCCTTACGCTTTTTCACTGTATTAGCACTAATATGTATAAATTTTCTGCTATTTTTGATAAAATCCTCAGTATTTTATCAAAAAATTACACAAAATAAATCCTACAGATCGGCATTTTGGCATTTGTGTAGATTTAAGGATGGGTATCATATGAATCAAGTGCAAGAGTGTCAAAATATATAATTCCCCGGTATTTAACCGGGGTTTTTTATTGAGCGCTATTCCCGGAAATTGACAAGATGCAATCATCCAATTTCAACCAGGATGATCATTCTGGATATCTAGGTGTCAAAGGTGGTCTTGCAGGCAGGATAGTTGGAGGATAGTCGGGGTAATTGCGGTTGTAGTCTCTGTCGCTGTCTTCGCGACGATAATCGCAGTCGGAGTACTTATTACGAAGGTCGTGCAGTTTTCTGTAATCTCGTTCGAGGTCTCGCTGGTGTCGCCCATGGTCTCGATCATTATCATCGTTGTAGAGGTCACCACGGTCTCGATCAATGTCTCGGTAGACTTCTTCGTACTTGCAGCGACATTCTCGGTCGTAGTCTTTATCTTTGTCGTACTCTCTTGAGATCAGTAATGAGTTGCTACTGGCGCTAGCAGATAAAAGCCCTGAGGAAAGCTGTCGTTGGTTGTATGGTGATGCTGCTACAGCAGGTGCTGCTTCTAGGTAGAACAAAGGCATTGCCATCACTGGGAAGCTTACCAAGCATACTATCTTCCTAAGCATATTTTTTATCGCCTGATTTCCTAGAGTTATAGACGCAAAGGCTGGGTTCAAGGTTCTCGAACCTTGGCTTGCTTGAATTGTCAGGAAATATCACTACGCTCATTCAGCGCACTCAGTTGTCAGATGAGGTACCCTAACAATAGGGATATGAAGATCCCTCCGGTCCTCAGAATCTCCGTGGCTGTCTTCCCGGAGAGTGTCAATTCTGCGGCTGCCCTCTCTATGCCCCATACCCCTTCTAGCTGAATTATTCTTTCTGTAGGTGGAGTTTTATATAACTGACTACTAGAGTGAATTAGTCCATTCGTAGGAGGTCATTGTAAACTCATAAGTCTATCATATGATTATACTGATCCATTGAAAACACTGTTATGAACTCCCATTTTCTGAAGCGCATTCTTATTTGCCTACTCTCAGTGACTTTAGTAACAGCCTGTCAGTCAACTCAGGCAGAGGAAACAAGTATGCCTGGGGAAAAAATCTCTACCGGTGACAATTATGGACAGTTGACTGACCAGGGAAAGTCACGCACCTACTATTTTTACACTCCAAAATCATACAATCCCGACCGTCCAATGCCGTTGGTTTTAGTTTTTCATGGGGATGATGGTAGTGGTCATTCAATGGCTGATGTTACTCGCTTCAATGATTTGGCGGAGCAAAAAAGTTTTATTGTCGTTTATCCAGATGCAATTGACCATAGATGGACCGCCAAAGGTAGTTCTTCAAAGGTAAGCGATGTTTCGTTTGTCTCGGCATTAATCGATCATCTTAAGCAAACTCTAAATGTTGACAACCGTAGAATCTATGCTACAGGTTTCTCTAGGGGCGGAATACTTACCCAAGCTCTAGCTTGTAGGCTACCTGATAAAATTGCCGCTTTCGCATCAGTAGCGGGTGCTCTTCCAGCTCAACTCAAAGCTCATTGCCAGCCTCAGACTCCTGTATCTATGTTAATGATCAACGGTACTAATGATAAAGATGTACATTATGATGGTGATGACAACAGCCAAGGAAAAGGACTTGTTTCTATTCCAGACACGGTAAGCTTTTGGCGATCGCACGATCAATGTCCTTCACCAAATCAAACTCTACAGCTTCCTCAACCTAATCCAAGCGATCACTTCAAATTAAAAACCTCTCAAGGCTCAGGTTGTATTGGTGGTTCAGAGGTCGTACAGTTAGCTGTAGTAGACGGTGGACATTTCTGGCCTGGTGGTGCTACTGAAGATCCAAAACTAAAACAGGTCAATAATCAGCTTGGTTTTAAGGCAACTGATAAGATTTGGGAATTTTTTCAACGCCACAGTATGTCCTAGTACCGCTCCCTTGAAATTAAAAATTATAAATTATAAAAGATTAAATCATCAGCTTTTCGCGCTATGAGTGAATAGTTACTTTATTTCTGCGTCCCCTGTACTAGTGCAAGGAGTCAGGAGTCAGGAGACAGAAGTCAGGAG
>CAZZXJ010000926.1:0-2197 GCA_964657905.1 uncultured Stigonema sp. | reverse complement strand
CACAGTTGTGTTTATTTACACCGAATTACTTTTATGATTGATATTGCTAGCAGATTTCTCGATCTCAATAATTTTCAACGTGCTTGGCAAAAAGTTGCAGAAAATCGTGGTTGTGCAGGAGTTGATGGAGAAACAATTGATAGTTTTGCCCGCAACCAAACTGTGAATATTTATCAATTACTCAATGCTGTGGGTAATAGTACTTATCAACCTCTCCCTTGCAAACAAGTGATTATTCCCAAAAAAAACGGGACCAAAAGAGAGTTAAAAATTCCCACAGTTAGGGACAGAATTGTCCAGCAAGCTTTATTAAATGTGCTGTATTTATTAATGGAGGAGAAGTTTTCACCTGCTAGTTTTGCTTATCGCCCCAATTTATCTTATATCAATGCGGTGGAGAAAATTGCTGATTGGCGAGATATGGGTTATATATGGGTGTTAGATGCAGATATTGTCAATTTTTTTGACAATCTTGACCATCACAGGTTATTAAAAGAGGTGAGGTTACATATAGATAATCCGGGAATTTTATGTTTAATAAAATCTTGGATATCTGTTGGTGTGTTAACACAATAAGGATTAATCTTACCACAAAAAGGTATACCTCAAGGTGCGGTGATTTCTCCGATTTTGGCAAATATTTATCTACATGAGTTTGATGAGTTAGTGAGTGCGACTGATTTAAAAATCGTGCGTTATGCAGATGATTTTCTAGTTTTATCTCACAGTCAAGAACGAATTTTGTTAGCTAAGTTAGAAATTATCAATCTGTTGGATTCAATGGGATTGACGATAAATACCGAGAAAACCCAAATTACTAATTTTGAGCGTGGTTTTCGGTTTTTAGGTCATGGTTTTTTAGAAAATGCCATTTTCCCTGTAGATGCGAATCAAGTTAAATTAAAGTCGGGGATAGAGGAGAAGCAAGCAAAAAATTCTCGTAAAAAAAAAAGTCTGGAAGAACCTCTTTCATACAAGGAGAGAGGTTCTCAGGTAGGAAAGCAAACTGGAGAGTTAGGTGAGGAGAAGGAGGAAGGTGCAAGAAATATTGCTTATTTGCATCAACCCTTTCTTGCAGAAGTAGAGATAGAATTACCTCCCAAAAGCGAAGATGAGGAAGAGAACAGTCCTTTTCAAAAAAATATTTGGAATCGAGAAATGGCAGCTATTTACTTAATTGAACAAGGAACGTCAATCTATAAAGACTATCAACGCTTTATTCTTCATGTCTCCGAAAAGCCTAAGCTTGAGGTTCCAATTCGCGAAGTTGAGCAAATTCTGGTTTTTGGCAATATTCAATTATCAACTCCTGTAATTAATGCTTGTTTGCAAGAGAAAATTGCTGTGTTCTTTCTCAGTCAATCGGGACAATATCACGGTCATTTATGGAGTGAAGAGTCTACTAATTTGGATAATCAGCTAATTCAAATTGAGAGGCGTAATGATAATTATTTTCAACTTAGCGTATCGAAGGCTGTTGTTTTAGGTAAGTTAATGAATTCTAAGCAGCTATTAATGCGATTTAATCGCAAGCGTAAATTAGAAGATGTGGAAAAGGCGATTTATGGTATTAATCAAGATATTGATGCCTTGGGGTATGTAGATAATTTGGATACATTGCGTGGCTACGAAGGAATTGCTGCTGCAAGATACTTTCCAGCTTTTGGGAAGTTGATTACTAATTCTGCTTTTAGTTTTTCCCAGAGATTTCGTCAACCTCCCATTGATGAAGTTAATTCATTATTGAGTTTTGGTTACACGCTTTTGTTTAATAATGTGTTGAGTTTTATCATTGCGGAAGGGCTTTCTCCATATATAGGTAATTTTCATTATGGGGAGAAGCAAAAGCCATATTTATCTTTCGATTTGATGGAAGAATTTCGCTCTCCTGTGGTTGATAGTTTGGTTTTAAAAATTATTAATAATGGTGAGTTTAAACCGAAGGATTTTGATGTGGTTGCTAGTACAGGAGGGGTGTATTTAAGTCAATCTGCACGGAAAGTTTTTTTGAAACAGTTTGAAAATCGGATGAATGAAGAAGTTTCTCATCCGGATTTAATATCTCAAGTTACATACAGACATGCAATTCAGTTGCAAGTGAGAAGATATAAACGTTGTTTGTTATCTGGGGTTCCCTATGAATCTTTTTTAAGAGCAGGTTAGGGATTTTAGGCTACAAAAAGCCTATGCTGATCGT
>CAZZXJ010000925.1:0-2210 GCA_964657905.1 uncultured Stigonema sp. | reverse complement strand
TCCGGAATCAGGTGTCGGTTGTCTCGAAAAACTCATAAATAGCAATCCCACTCCGAGTAACACACCCACCCCGACTCCAGCACCAATTAAAACTTTCTGGTTAACTCCGAATCGTGGTGGCGTAAAGGTCGGTAATGACGGCGGCGGTGATGGCGGAGGTGATGGCGGCGGTAGTGGTGGTGTTAGCGCTTGCAACGTCTCAGATGCTGTTTGATAACGTTCATGGAACCTATAGCGCACCATTTTATCTAACACATCTGCCAGTCTAGAGCTAACCGAAGCCCAATTTCGCCAAATGACTTCAAAACTTTCGGAGTCTTTTGGCAGATCCTGAGGTCTGATCCCAGTTAAAGCATAAATTCCCAGCATACCCACTGCATATACATCGCTGCTTAACTTGGGATATCCATTCAATTGTTCGCTGGGCATATAGCCAAAAGTCCCAACAATAACAGAGGCTTGTGTTTGCCCTTGAGAATTGACCCCCAAACTGCTAATTTGCTTGACAGCGCCAAAGTCTATCAATACTAACTTGCCGTCTGTGTTGCGACGCATTAAGTTTTGAGCTTTAATATCTCGGTGAATGATATTTTTATTATGGATAAATGCCAGAATTTCTAAAATTTCCTGTAACAGCTGCGTCACTTCAGCTTCACCCCACTTCTTACCAGGAAAAATTTCCTGACTCAAATCGTGCCCATCTACATATTCCTGCACTAGATAAAATTCGCCGTTTTCTTCAAAGTGAGCAAAAAGTCGGGGAATTTGACTGCTCTCATTACCTAAGCGATATAAAACCTTTGCTTCCCTGTCAAATAACCCTCTGACGAGTTGTAACTCTTCTGGGTTTTGGTTTTGCTTGAGGTTTTTTACAACACACAAAGGATGATCGGGTAAATCTAAATCTTCAGCTAAATAAGTGACTCCAAAGCTACCACTTCCTAGGAGTCTGACAATTTTGTAGCGATTGCGGAGAATTTGACCGACGAGCATCAGATTTAACTAATAAGAATATGAATTATATTACAGCCATTTTCATCAAACAATCACTCCATGTCCATTTTACGGCTACTTGTGGTTCAATTACCTGAAAAATGCTGTATGTAGGCGTGTTGAGAACTCTTTAGCAATTTTAGTGTCGGGAATTTCTCCTGCCAAAACATTTACAAATTCCACTGGAGAAATTTGTGGATGAGATGTCAGAACCTCCTCAATCAGAGAATGAGCTATTGGACCAATTAGATCAGCTAAACATTCTTCGCATTGATGTAAAAAGCTGGCATCGATTGCTTGATTTTTCAATGTAGGTGAATTTGGTGACCTATTTTGAGAAGGAGCAGCAAGTTTTTCGTGCAGCGATATTGCCTTCTTCTTAAACTCAATTCGTTGTTGCTCAGAAAGGTAGAGCATCAAATTCTCTATTAATTCTTTGATTCCTGGTGCATATCTCGAAACTTCTTGGATCAAAGTAGGGGCTATAGGTCCGATAATTTCTGCAACAATCTCCAGCAGAGAGTCTTGTTCTAGCGCCAGAATTGCATCGGGAACTCCTAGATCGGGAGGTGCTAGTGGTCGCTGAATAGTTGAGTCGTGAGATCCGGGTTGAGAAAGAGGTGGGTTGTGGGGAATTGCTGGTTGTTGTCGTTTTAGTGGTCGATAAATAGTTGAGTCATGAGATCCTTGTTGAGAAGGAGGTGGGTTTTGGGTAATCCTGGGAGTGGGAATTGCTGGCTGTTGGGGGGTCAGTGGTCGCACAATGGTTTGGTTTTCCGAACCAGGGAAAGAAGTCGTTGGCTGTTGATGGGTAGCCCTAGGTTTCACAGCAACAGCAGCTTGCAAAGCCCTCTTCAACTCGTCTACCGAAGCAAATCGCTCATTAGGTGCCTTTTGTAAACACCGTAACGCCACCGCCTCTAGTTCTGGTTGCAGATGGGATAAGCCGGGTTGCGATCGCAATGGCTGTGGTGGCTTGGAAGTATGAGCCATAGCCCATGAAATTTCGCTAATTTTGCGTGTATTCAGACCTAGACCAAACGGGTCAGTACTACAGAGCATTTCGTAGAGGATAATGCCCAAGCTGTAAATATCTGCACGCCCATCAATGTCTATTGCGACTTCCAACTGCTCAGGTGCAGCATAGTGAAAAGTGCCCAGAAACATATTTGTTAAGTTAGTATGTTCCGCAGCGTCTTGGCGGATTTTGGCTATAC
>CAZZXJ010000924.1:0-2214 GCA_964657905.1 uncultured Stigonema sp. | reverse complement strand
TAAACGGTCATGGGTTTTTCCAGAAGACATTCTTTTGTTTGGCATTAGTACAAAAATACACTTAGCCTCCAGGAGTTAACTCCTGGAGGCTTTAGTGTTTTAAAGAGTTGGGGGTTCTTGGGGAATTGCCCTGAGTAAAGTTATCCCAAGCTGTTTGAGTAGACCTTTATTCCCTTGCGGACACCCATGTTGTTGAAGGCATTTAGGACAACCTGTTTCGCAATCACAAGAGTCGGCAAGCTGTGCCGCTGTACTCGCCAGTTTGGTGAGGTTTTGAAAGACCGCCTCACTTGCTCCATTGCCACCTTCACTACAATCGTAGAAAAGTCCGTAATATCCTCCATCGCCGATGCGTTCAACTACATAGTTAATGTCGCTGCGCGAAGAAAGAACTACCAGCGGTAGCGCTGCCATTATCTGATGACCGAATGAATGGAGTGCGATTAGAGAGATAGGGTACTCCCACAACTGCTGGTAGCCTGCCGGAATTACTTGTGCCTTTTGGGTAATCGCTTTCTTGGTTTCTGCTGCAATAGCTCGCAGGTGTTCCCGTGCTTGATTGTTGAGCAACACCTGCACCACCGGGGTAGCGAATTGAGTTTGATAAGGCTTCTCAAACTTAACCTCAGAGATAACGGTGATGATTTCGGCTTCTCGTGTTTTCTTTCCACAACTGAGGCAATTGCGTCGCTCTGGTTGTGGCTCTTTATACTTGAGGCAACGCTGGTTCAAGCATGTGAGTTCATATTGCTTGGTTAGTAGTTGGTAGCCGGTGACCAATTGGCTAATTTTCCCCCAAGCGAGTTCAAGCCGAAGTTGAGACTGAGTACAATCCTTGTCTTGAGACAACTCAGGGTGGGAAAACGAAAGTGGAATTTGAATGGGTGCAGCCAGTTGATCTTCTACCTTGGTTTTAGATTCAGTAATTGCCACCGTGAAGGTTGGACTGTCAGCAACTCGTTTGAGAATTGCTTTTCTACTGTCAAGGTCAAGCGAGACAGACTGGAAGTTGAGCATCTGACCATCAGCGTTTTGACAGCGATATATTGCTCCTGGATAAACTTCCCTGAAAGCTATATCCTCACTCATCTCTTCAAATTCTTCTCCCGATAAGTCAGCATCAACCAGCTTAATTGTCCCAGAAGACGCACCGCCTCTGAAGTTAACATCTTTGTGAGGAAATCCTTTAGCCCAGAATCCCTTGCGCCCTTTAAAGATTTGGTCTTGCCCCATCAACGCCGTTACAACTTTGGAAGCAGCTGGTCCAAAGTAGCGGTTCAGCTTGTTGGTTGGGATACCAGTCTCAACACATGCACAGAGCAGGTGTTTTGCCAGCAGAATCGGGTAGGATTCGTTGAAGTTGACCTGCTCGGCTTCCCCGGATAGCAACAGAGCCGGATAGCTACTGAAGTACTGATCCAGTGGGCTTTGAGCCACTGGTAAGAAAATGGCTAAACCCGGTCGCGCTCTGCCAGATCTCCCGATCCTTTGCCGGAACGACATGATAGACCCAGGCCAACCGCGTATGATACAGCAGTCCAGTTCCGGGAGGTCGATCCCAGCTTCTAAAGCTTCGGTGCTAATAATAAAGCGGATTTGACCGGATTGCAACTGTTCAATTATCTCCGCGCGGCGATCGCCTGTGAGAGAACCATAGAAAATCGCCACCTTATCTTCATAGCCCCGGCAGCCTTGGCGTATAGCTTCGGTTTTGACCAGTCCTAACAAGCTTTTTACGGCTTGTCTGCTGTTGCAGAAAGTAATACCAGACATCCCCTGTTTTAGCAGGTATAGGATAATCTTGGCAGCATCGGGGTTGGCATTGGTGCTGGGTTTAAGAACCAAAAGCCGCTTTTCGCTCGCAGCTGCTCCACTTTTATCAATCAAGACTAACCGATTCGGGTCACGAGTGCGGCCAGACAGCCGTTGTGCTAGCTGGACTGGATTTCCTACTGTGGCGGAAAGAAAAATAAATTGGAGTTTGGCGCTCGTACCTCCATGATGATCCACAGCCAGTTTTATCCTTCGCAGAAGCAAAGCCATTGATGCACCCATGACACTACTGAAAAGGTGGCTCTCGTCCACAAGAATGTACCTTAATCTCTTGAAGAACGCACTCCAATGCTCAGACCTCCAGCTGGCTCTTAGCTGGTAGTGAATCAGATCTGGGGTCGCCCCGATAATATGGGGGTTTGTCGCCAAGAGCCTTTCTCT
>CAZZXJ010000923.1:0-2223 GCA_964657905.1 uncultured Stigonema sp. | reverse complement strand
AAATTGCTGCTACCACCCACCTGGGTTGCTCCCTCAGGTGCTGGCGGGTGGTAGGTCATCGATTGTAATCCTAAGCGACCAGGACCAATAAAGCGGTTGAGGGTGAACGAAATGCCGCCCAGCATCACCCCAATTGCTCCCAAAATGCCGCCACTTGATTGTAGCGCCGTCACTGTTTCCATCCGCACCGAAGAGTCCTTCCATAGCCATGCTCCCGGCTCTACATCCAGCATCTCCCCCGGAGCCAAGTACTTTTCAAACACATTGCCGTAGCCGTGGATCAAAAGCAGCCCTCCGTCCCGCTTGCCTTGGAAGCGATCAATGAATAACCCTCCACTGCGGCTAAAAAAGAGGTTCACCAGTCCTCGCTGAAAAAAGAAGCTGTACTCAACATTACTGGTAGCTAATAAGAACTGATGTTCCCGCACATCCACCGTCTGCCCGCGCTCCAATTCCAGCGCCACTATCTGTCCCGGAGCCTCACGGGAGAAGGCAATGTTTCCCGGTCCATGCGCCTCACTAATGAAAATTTGCAGTCCGGCAAAGTAGCGCTGCACTGCTCCCTTCAAGCCCTTCACACCTAGGCGAACATTCGGGTGCTTCCACAGCAGAATGTGATGCTCAAAATAAATTGATTGCTGCTGCCCTAATTCCACATCCACTACGGGTACAACCTCTCCCTCAATTCTCAAGCTCAAGTCACCTGAACGAAGGACTCCCTGAGGGTTTCTCAACTCAGGTATTGGTTCACCACTAAAACCCGGCATTGGACTGCCCATCTGCTGGTATTCTGGGGAATTGCCTGACAGCGCTCCTTTGTTAATAGAATTACCACACGCACTACAGAACTTGTCACCAAGGTTGAGCCGATGGTTGCAATCTGGACATTGATTTATCATTGCTTTTACGCCAACTCACAAATAGGGGATACTTTATTTTTAGCGAATTCTAATTAAGTGCGTTTTAACGGGCTTAGCTGATCGCTGGCAAGTAACTCTTGAATCGGTTCCAGTACTTTTTCACACAGGTTCTTGCCGACGGCGATCACCAACTTTGGGTTGTCAGGAATATATGACTTACGCGCTATACAAATTGAGCATCATGTGTATAACGGAATTAGGTCGTTTAATCTCGTATAATTGACCACATGGTAAGGGCGGGGTTACCCCGCCCCTACGGTTTTGCGGTCTACGCAAATGAATATTGCGCTCCGCAGCCTGACTCATCCCATTGCATATTTGAGCATTTCTGTCAATGCGTAAGTCCTAAGAATATTGGGAATGCCTTCCATGTCGTCTGTGGAGGTCACAGAGCAGGTTACCCACTGTACCTGGCAGCACATAAAAATAGCGTTGTCAAGCTGGACTGGTGATAGGTTCTCCGGGTGTGGGAAGTCATCAGCCTTACACTGCCACCACTTAAAAATTTGACGCTGTTAACCACCCCCAAAATCTAGCTCCCCATAGACGTTGATAATAAATGTAAATTGAATATTGATGTAGTTCGGTGTATACGTTGTGGGCAAAGGTGCAAAGGGTGCTGCTCGCTTGATAGCTTTGAGCGCCGCTTCATCAGTAACACTGAATCCAGAGGGTTGTTCTATCTCGAGATTGCTCACCTGACCTGAGCGACTAACAGTGAAGTGAATCACTGTCTGCCGGGAAGACTGGGTAAGTTCGGGTATCCACTGCCGCTTCACTTGTTGCTTCAGTTGCTCCCAGTAAGCGGCCATGTCATCTTGACGGGCATCAACGCCCTCCTCATCTCGATTCAAGCGGTTGGAATTAGGCAGGGCGGCTAGATAATTGCCCCCAAAATTACGACTAGATACACTCATCGGTCCGCCCAAACGGCTTGATGCACCAGATTTTCGAGATGGCTGAACTTGAGACGGTGTTCGCGGAGTCGTCTTAGTTTCCAACTGCTCATTCGTGGATTTTGCGGCAAGCCGATTCTTGTTTTCCTGACGAGTCAAAGGTACTGGCGGTCTGGTTGTTGTGGGCGCAACCGCAATTTTTGGGGGTTTAGGTTCTGGCGGTATGTTGGTAGGGGTAAGCGCCGTTTGTTGGGGTTTGGGTTCTAGTGGTGGTGTCCGAGTAGGGGTAACCGCCGTTTGCCGAAGTTTAGCTTCTAGTTGTGTCCTAGCAGGGGTAAGCGCCGTTTGTTGAGGTTTGGGTTCTAGTGGTGGTGTCCGAGTAGGGGTAACCGCCGTTTGCCGAAGTT
>CAZZXJ010000922.1:0-2234 GCA_964657905.1 uncultured Stigonema sp. | reverse complement strand
TCGCTACATTTCATTTCGCTCGCAATGACATAAATAATTTTGCGTAAGCACTTAGCACTCCATCTCTATTGTCAGTTGTTTTTTGCTCTTGACTTTTGACTAACTTTTAAAATCTCCCATTCCCTTGAACAATATGCTTGACAGTAGTCAAACTTTCTAAGCTAATTAATCCACGTCTATGACCTTTTTGGTTAGACATACCGAGAAATACTGAATCTCCCCGCGATAGTTGGCGGGAAAAACGCGGGGAAGCATTGATGTAGCTAGAGGCGCTGTTGACTCCTAAGGCAAACTGCCGACTTTCCTGATAAGATTCAGTCACAATGCAGTCGGCATGACCGCTACTGTGTTGGTTAATCCAGGCGATCGCTGGCTCTAAACCATCCACCAATTTAAAAGCTACTGTCTTTGTTAAATAAGCGCTTCCCCACTCACCGTCCTTAGCTGGTCGCAACTGGGGAAAGGCTTCTACCAGTTCCGCATCCCCCCTAATTTCAAAGCCCTTTTCCTTTAAACTGTTCAACAAAACTGATAAGGACGAAGGTAAGGCTTGCCGATGAATCAGTACTTTTTCAATGGCATTCACTGGGTCTGGTTGGCTTTGATGACTATCTATAATCATCCAGCGCACCATCTCCAAGCTGCCATTTGGCGACCAGTAGAGGTAACAGTTGCCCATTGCTGATTTTAAGACTGGGGCAGTTGAGTGTCGCACTACCTGTTGTACAAAGCTAGAACGACCGTAGGGAATGACTAAATTCACGTACTGGTCTTGGGTGACTAAATCCCGAATAGAAGTTCCATGTTCTGCCGTGGTCAACTCTATACAACCTACTGGCAAACCAACTTCGACAATAGCAGTTTGCAGTGCGCTTCCAATGGCGGCGTTAGATTGGCTCGCTTCTGTACTGCCTTTGAGAATTAGACTATTGCCTGTTTTGATACATAAACCCGCTGCGATCGCTGCTAACTCTGGAAACGCCTCATAAATAAAAGCAATCACTCCTAAAGGCATTAGCTGAGAGTAAGTTTGAGAGTCTTCTAGTTGATAGTCAGCGAGTCTCACCCGCCGCAGAGGATCTGATAACTCCCCGATCCTTTGCAGAATGTCTACTGTCGTTTCCAGACGTTTTGGCGTCAGCTTTAGCCAATCCAAAATTAAATCTGGCACTGCCATTTCCCGACTGGCTTCTAGATCCAAGGTGTTTGCCTCTAGAATGTCGTCAAATGAGCGTTTTAACGCCTGTGCCATTGCTAACACAGCGCGAGTGCGGTCTACTCCCTTTGTGCTCCCCAACTTTAGGGAAGCTTGATAAGCGCGTTTGGCGCTAGCAATTGGTTCGGGGCTATCATCAAAAGCATCCACTGTCATTGAGTCAACGTCTGTAGGTAAGCCAGACCATCAGTGCCGGCAGGATAGCCAACAGCACCGCTACTATTGCCCAAGCAATAGTGTTGGAACCACTTGCTAATCGCAGTGCTAATGGTAACCATATAATCACTAGCACGAAAATAATGCCGATCGCTACTGGCAGATAGCTTTCTCCTAACCGAGGCTGGGCAACGTGCCAAGTATTTCCCGTCCACCGCCAAGCTCGTTTGTAGGGGTAAGTGGTGGAAAGCTGCTCTAGTACATAACCGTTTTCTTCCACCACAAATATCTGCTGACAGCGATCGCAACCAAATGCTTCTGTCAGTGTAATCGGAATTAACTGCCCCCGCCGCCGACAGGGACACGTATATTCTCTGTTGAAGTCAATTTTTTCGGCTTTTTTAGATTGCACAACCGATATTATTACTTGAGCGTGTTGATCAACAGATGCGAGAATAGCATTTCCTCGTAAATTTTCTTGGGACTAGCTATCCTAGGCATAATTTGTTTTCACATCTACCAGTTTGTGTTGCTTTTCCCTCCAGATATATTTTTATTAAAGCTAGAGGAAAAATACGCTTTGCACCTGTAAACGCGCTTTGGCGCAGGCTAGGATGAATTATGAAGTTAGTTCCACGGATAAGGCCTTGAACATGAACTAAGTTCTTCTTTTACTTCATTTTTCATCTTTTCTTTGGTCGCCTTTCATCCAGTGTAGTACACCTCATCCAAAACTCGTCACCCACACCCATTTAATATGCTATTTCCCTGAATTTATCTTTGGGATTCTTTTTCATCAAGCGGGTAACGCGATTCGAACGCGCGACATTCACCTTGGCAAGGTGACGCTCTACCACTGAGC
>CAZZXJ010000921.1:0-2234 GCA_964657905.1 uncultured Stigonema sp. | reverse complement strand
CCGCGCCCTTACAATGTGGTCAATTCAATTGAAAAGTGCTGTAAGTAGGTGGGCGGAAAAATTTACAAGTATGTTACGAAATGTAAAACCTCTGGAATTGGCTCGTAGTTGTACTTTAGCGCTCTTTGCAGCAAAAAAAACAAGAGTGATTTATTGCCACCCACTTACTTAGAGTAATTAGCAAATTAATATTATTAACTATTCTTAATAATATTCTTAATATGTAGTAACAAAAACTACTGTTACTGAGGATTTGTATAGATTTTTAGATAAAATCTGTAACACATAAAATAATAATTGTGCAGATTTGAAATATATTATAAATACTCACTTTAAATTTCAGCAATATTGAAATTTACATAGCTATTCTTTGAGAAATACTGTTTTTATAATAGTTAAAAGTACCAATAACAAGCGTACTGTTGCACTAGAAAAAGCCGTACTCCATGTCTGAATTAATCGCATAGATAAAATCATATGCGTGTAGTTATGACTATAATATAAAATTATTTTATCAATATTATTAGATATAAATATAGCAATCTACCTATAAATAAATTAAATATAAATACGTAACTAAAAAATCCTTCTGGTAGCAGATGTGCAAATGAGTTTGCCAAATCAAAATAAGATAAATATTACTTATGGGATTGAGGTAGATGGGCTTAGGGCAAACTACAAGCCACCTGACACCTCGCTAAAATTAGACACCAACGAACTATGAACTCTAGAACGGAACAACGCATCGCCCTGATTTCAGTCCACGGAGATCCGGCGATTGAAATAGGGAAAGAAGAAGCTGGAGGACAAAATGTTTACGTGCGCCAAGTGGGTGAAGCGCTAGCTGAGCTAGGGTGGCAAGTTGATATGTTTAGCCGTAAAACAAGTCCTGAGCAACAAACCATTGAGGAACATCATGCCAATTGTCGAACAATTCGTTTAAAAGCTGGTCCCTTAAAGTTTGTACCACGGGACGATGGTTTTGGGCATTTGCCAGAATTTGTCGAGAATTTGCTGGAATTCCAACGAGAAAACGGTTTTACATACCCCTTGGTTCATACAAACTACTGGCTCTCTAGCTGGGTAGGGATGCAGTTGAGGGAAATCCAAGGAAGTAAACTGGTTCATACATACCACTCTCTAGGAGCAGTCAAGTACAACACGGTTAAGACGATTCCCTTGGTTGCTAGTACGAGATTAGGTGTTGAAAAACAGGTGCTGGAGACAGCGGAACGGATTATCGCGACGAGTCCCCAAGAAAAAGAACATATGCGATCGCTCGTTTCTACCAAAGGTGATATAGACATTATTCCCTGCGGTACAGATATTGAGCGGTTTGGTTCCATTGAACAACAAGCTGCAAGGACTCATTTGGGAATTGACCCCGAAACCAAAGTAGTATTATACGTAGGACGTTTTGACCCACGCAAAGGCATAGAAACCTTGGTGCGTGCAGTGAGTAAATTGCATTCTGCTAAAAATATCCAGCTAATTATTGGTGGTGGTAGTCGTCCCGGTGAAAGCGACGGTATAGAGCGCGAACGCATTGAGAAAATTGTTGCCGAATTGGGAATGAGCAATACCACCTTCCCCGGTCGTCTCAGTCCGGAAATACTGCCATATTACTACGCTGCTGCTGATGTTTCCGTCGTTCCCAGTCACTACGAACCCTTTGGACTGGTGGCGATTGAAGCGATGGCGAGTGGTACGCCAGTAGTAGCCAGTGATGTCGGCGGACTCCAGTTTACCGTCGTACCGGAAGAAACTGGTTTATTGGCACCTCCACAAGATGTAGCTGCCTTTGCTACTGCGATTGACCGAATTCTCAGCAATCCAGAGTGGCGAGATAAATTGGGTCAGGCTGGTAGAAAGCGTGTTGAAGCCAAGTTTAGTTGGCATGGCGTAGCAGCTCAGTTAAGTGATCTCTACACTCAACTGTTGCATTTTAAAGCCCCAGAAGTAGTGTTGCTGAGTTCATAACTGTCTAACCACAGGTAATGGGAAATCGCTAAGAGCTAAAAGGAAAAAAGCAATAATCTGTTTTTCACATTTCACCCTTTTATTTTGTTCCTTTTGTCATTGCCAATTATCCATTACTGATAACTATCCCCTAGCCCCCCTTCTTTAGCAAGGGGGGTTCTGTTTTATCTATATTCTTGAGTATCTATTTTTAGGTGGCAAAAGATTATTTGTAGGGTGGGCACTGCCCACCAATTGATAACATGGTGGGCAGT
>CAZZXJ010000920.1:0-2234 GCA_964657905.1 uncultured Stigonema sp. | reverse complement strand
GACTTGAAGCCACGGAAATTCTCTATCTTTATTGTCTTCAACATAATTTTCTTAGCTGGAGGCAACACAGAGTTAATGACTCTCACTCTAGCAAAAAGGGTCGAAGTTACCTGCTGGGGCGATCGCTAACAACTCATAGTAAGTTGGCATTCTCTCATGTACCACAAAAAATCAATTTTTTCTGTTAAATCTATAGGGCGGTCATTAAAAATTGCCTAAGGTGGCGATCACTCTATTCAATTACCAGATTGCCTTACTCAACACCCTCGCCTTCTGACTCAACCACGTCAAACTTCACCTTGCTATACAAATCTACCAGTGAAATCTGAAAGGGAACTGAAGTGAGGGAAATCGCCTCGTCTTCCTCGTCATACTCACAAAGTGACCAACGCTTTTTCGCAGTTTTAGAATATTGCTCAACATAAATCCGGGTTTGGTCGATTAGCAGATACTCTTGAAAAGTGTCGATTGTGCGGTAAGCCTCAAATTTATCCTCGCGGTCGTAGCCCTTGGTAGATTTCGATAAAACCTCTACAATTACCTGTGGGTTAACAATTGTGTCTGTACGGTTATTGAAATACTCCGGTTCACCCGCCACAATCATCACATCTGGATAAGTGTAGATGCGCTTTTGGAGTATCCATAAACGCACATCACCCATGAAAGCTTCATAATCCTGCTGTCTAAAGGCAAAATTTAACGCAGCGCTGAGATTTAGCGAAATTCGATTGTGATTTGTCGATCCACCAGCCATAGGAATGATCTGTCCGTCAATATATTCACTTTTGTATTCAGCAGCCTCCTCTAATTCTAAGTATTCCTCTGGAGTGTAGTATCGCCGTTCTGTTACTTGCATAGTTCCGTAGAGAAGTGAGCGCGGGTTTTGGGATTACACCCATGTCTACCGAACAGTTTAACGTGACAGCCTGCCAGTTCCCTTATATAGAGTTATTGGTGTTGCTTAGGGACGAATTCACGAATGACTCCCGCCGTCTTTACATTTCTAGATATCCTCAAGACATCCAGGCTCTAAAATTCTACTCGGTTAAAATTTTTAATTTTTAATTTTCTACCCCCACAATCTCCTACCTTCAGATCCATTTAATCGCTCGTGAGCATCGTGCAACAAAGCTGGAATATGCAAATTTTCCGGACACCGAGGCAGACAGTCACCACATTCTGTACACCGATTAGCTTTCATCCCTGGAAACCAGTGACCAGCGTTTTCAAACATTCGGTAGCGATATTGACCAAAGTCTGTCATGTCATAGGCTACAGCAAGATTACGTAGCCGCAGCACTTCTGGTATATTGATGTTCTCTGGGCAGGGTAAACAAGCATAACATTGGCTACACTTATCCACTCCCAAGGCAGTTATTTGGTAAGTTTCTAAACGCTGGAAAATAGTAATTTCCTCTGGGGTAAGCTCTTTGTCGCGGTCAGCAACCCTCAAAGGTTCTACTAATTCATCTGGATTCGCAGCTCCCACACTCAGGGTTGTAATTCTAGGGTCACTGAGTAAAAAGCGATAGTTTAACTCTAGGGGCGAAAAAGGATGACACAGGTCTTTCAGCGCCTGGGGTGGGGTGTACAGGCGTCCTCCCTTATCTGCTGGTGAAATGATGAAAACGCCCATGTCTTTTTCAGAAGCTCGCTGAATTGCTGCGGCATGGCGTTGGAAAAAATAGTAATAATGCAGATTGACAAATTCAAAAAAATCTGTATCTATCGCCGCCAAAATGACTTCCAATGAACCGTGGGTGGAAAAACCAACGTGTCGCACCCGACCATCGGCAACAGCTTCCTGCACTGCTAGCATACAGCCATTCTTGGCTTTGACCCAGTCTAGGTGAACAAACGTGTTCAAGCCATGAATCCCCAGGCAATCGACATAATCCAGCTTCAACCGTTCCAGGGATTCATCGATACACCGACGCATAGTATCAGCATCCGCTGTGGGTGGGATTTTGGTGGTGATGTGAAGCCTCGTTTGGGGTACAGGTAACCCAACGGAATACGCTTCACCAAGATACTCCTCACTTTTGCCATAACCACTGGCAGTTTCTACATGATTAATCCCTAGCGCTATGGCTTGTTGAAGTGTTTGCCATGCATTTTCAACAGAAGCCAGGTAGCGCATTGTTCCCAAGGAAAACACAGATAAGCGGAGATTCGTTTTCCCAAAGCGTCGGTATTGCATCTTTTAGCTAATGGTTAGTGGTTATTGGTTAGTG
>CAZZXJ010000919.1:0-2238 GCA_964657905.1 uncultured Stigonema sp. | reverse complement strand
AGTTAACTAGAGAGTGCAAAATGGAATCAGGAAACGTTTAGATGATACTTATGCAACTCCTGAGTTTGAGAAACGGCTGTTTGACATTTACCTTGATGGCGATCGCCTCACTTTCAGGCACTGTGCTGACAGCCTGTTCTAGAACAACTTCCCAAACCCAAGCCCAAAACACTACTGCTATCAACACCAGTGACAACAAACAGATGAACCACGGAAGTGGCATGAACCATAGCATGACAATGGATTTAGGTCCAGCTGATGCTAACTACGATTTGCGATTTATTGATGCGATGATTCCGCACCATCAAGGAGGAGTGGAGATGGCTAAAGTTGCCCTACAGCAATCTCAACGCCCACAGATCAAGAAGCTAGCAAACGACATCATTAAAGCGCAAAACAAAGAAATCGCTGAGTTGAAACAGTGGCGACAAGCTTGGTATCCTAAGGCAGGAGATCAACCAATGGCTTATGATGCTCAGATGGGTCACATGATGGAAATGTCATCAGAGCAAATCAAAGGCATGATGATGAGTATGGACTTAGGTGCAGCCGATGCACAGTTCGATCTACGTTTTATCAATGCCATGATTCCTCACCACGAAGGCGCTGTAACAATGGCTCAAGATGCCTTAAGTAAGTCTCAGCGCCCTGAAATCAAGAAACTGGCCCAAAATATTATCAATTCTCAACACAAAGAAATGGAACAAATGAAGCAGTGGCGACAAACTTGGTATAACAAGTAAGGAGGAGCTAACCTGGGTAGCGTTCGTATTCAAGTCCCTAATCTTAGTGAGGCTGACTTGTTCGGAACTTTGAGATGGAAGAAACCCTGAAGAGGCAAAGTTAGGAAGGCTGAAGCTACTACCCCTGATTTGCGAAGGTATCATCTATGATGGGTGGTATGCAATGCCAGCAGTTTGGCTTGGACTTTTTATGGAACAACAACCGATTCATGTTATTGGCGGTGGACTTGCTGGGACAGAAGCAGCGTGGCAAATAGCCTCTGCTGGAGTGCCGGTAGTTCTGCATGAAATGCGCCCCAGACGCTTTAGTCCTGCCCATCACACGGAACATTTTGCGGAGTTAGTTTGTAGTAATTCCTTTGGGGCGATGGCAAGCGATCGCGCTGCTGGTCTTTTGCATGAAGAATTGCGCCAACTCGGTTCCATCGTCATTGGCAAAGCAGATGAACACGCCGTCCCCGCAGGTGGGGCGCTAGCAGTAGACAGAGGACAATTTAGCCAAGACTTGACCGAAACCCTTGCTCGCCATCCCTTAATAGAAATCCGCCGAGAAGAAGTGCGTGCTATCCCTGAGGGAATTGTAGTTTTAGCTACTGGTCCTTTAACTAGCCCTGACTTAGCAGAAGATTTGCGTCGCTTTACGGGGATGGAATACCTCAGCTTTTTCGATGCTGCTAGCCCCATCGTCGTAGGAGAATCCCTCAATCGGGACATCGCTTTTCTTGCCTCTCGCTACGACAAGGGCGAAGCCGCTTATCTGAACTGCCCGATGAATAAAGAGCAGTACCTGCGGTTTCAGCAAGAACTTTGTGTAGCCGAACAGGTGGAATTGAAGGATTTTGAGCGAGAAACGGCAAAATTTTTTGAAGGCTGTCTACCAATTGAAGAGTTAGCACGCCGGGGGGAAGACACCATGCGCTATGGTCCCCTCAAGCCAGTGGGGTTGTCGGATAGTCGCACTGGGGAACGCCCCTACGCCGTCATTCAGTTACGGCAAGAAGATAAAGCAGGTCAACTTTGGAACATGGTAGGATTCCAAACTAACCTGCGTTGGAGCGAGCAAAAGCGAGTATTCCAGATGATACCTGGTTTGGAAAATGCTGAATTTGTGCGGCTTGGGGTGATGCACCGCAACACCTTTGTCAATGCTCCCCAGTTAATGCTTCCTACCCTGCAATTTAAGCAACGCCCGACGTTACTAAGTGCTGGGCAATTGATTGGTACTGAAAGCTACACAGCAGCATCTGCGGGTGGCTGCTTGGCTGGTAGAAATGCAGCGCTGATAGCTTTGGGTAAAGAACCCTTGGCACTACCGTCCACAACGATGATGGGGGCGCTGTTTGAATTTATTAGTTCGGCTTCGCCCAAGCACTTCCAACCCATGCCCCCCAACTTTGGGATTTTGCCGGATCTCGGTGAGAAAATCAAGAACAAACAGGAGCGTTACGGACGTTACCGCGATCGCGCTTTGGCTGACCTAAGGGAATTCGTAATT
>CAZZXJ010000918.1:0-2241 GCA_964657905.1 uncultured Stigonema sp. | reverse complement strand
CGATTTCAAGGTATGGAGCGCCCAGTTGTGATTGTGAGTATGGTTCGTAACAATAATAATAGAGATGTGGGATTTGCCAAGAAGCCGGAACGGGTGAATGTTGCTTTTTCCCGCGCCCAAGAACTATTGGTAATTGTGGGTTGCCACAATTTATTCACCCAACAAGCTGGCAAAATCGGAAGTATGTACTCCGAAGTTTCAAACGTTGTCACTCGTTATGGAGGTTTCGTTGATGTTTCTCGCATCCTCTGCTAAACCAATTGACCCTCAACTAAAAAAGTTAGTGGACGAAATCGAAGCGCAAAGTCCTGGTTTATCAGTTTTGGCAGCGCGTCAATTCCGCTATAATTTGGGTCAAACTCTGATCAAAGTAACTATCAAGGAACTCCGCCAGTTCAACGTACTAGAAGAGTTTATTATCCGCGCTGGTCTTGAAATTGTCCCACCCCCAACTGAGGATGAATTAGCATCTGTACTTGGGCTTGATCCTGTCTTCGTGCGAAGTACCACTGCGACTCTTCGGACGTTACAAACTCTGTCAGCATCATCGCCAATTACAGTCACTCCTGAAGGGCGTTCATTTTATGAGAAAGGTTCTGTACCACAGCCCCCATACTCTGTACAAGTTTATGCTATTACAGACCCTTTATGTGGAAAATTTACCTTTCAATCTGAACCCTTAAACAATGCATTGGTAAACAAGCCTGACTTGGCAGACTTTATAACTATTGATAATACAATTACGGATATTTCTGACTTACCAATTGAGGAACTACAGCAAAATATTCAGGCTTCAGGTTTAGCACTTCATGTGCCAGAAGAGGGAAAAATTATCACTGACTATAAAGTAGTAGGTCCGACTGAAAAAAGTTGGAAAACAATATCGCTTTTCGTTTTCTTCGATGTACTTGAAGATAAATTGAGCCTCCAGCTAAGAAGTGGGAAGCAAATTTTAGAGTCAGCGTCAAACTGGTTGTCAGCGCTGCAAGCTGAAGGTAAAGTCTCGTTGCAAGCATTGTGTGAATTGTCAGAAGAAACCATCAATTTTGAGCGGGAAGCTACTCTCAATCAGAAAAATGCAGAAATTGAAGCTAGACTTGAAAAGATTCGGCAGCAGGCGCTGGAAACTGCAAGACGGAAGAGTGCAGAACAGGATAATACCACCGTGGCAGGTACAGTTGTGCAGTTACGTGATGGACAAATTCCTCAAGCTTTCTTAGAAGTTTTAAATTCCGCGCAGCAGGATATTATCATATATTCACCTTGGGTGAGTCAGGCAGTTGTAGACGAACAATTTCTTCACCTACTTCAGCAATTGGCTAATCGTGGGGTTTGGATTTTGATTGGACATGGAATTTCGCGGCAGCAAGAAAATGAAGACCGACCAATACCACCAGACGTGGAGGAAAAACTTCGATCAGTAAAAACTCCTGATGGCTTGCCAGCTATACAGGTTTTTTGGCTGGGAGATTCCCATGTCAAAGAAGTCATAGTTGATCGGCAAATCCATCTTTGCGGATCTCATAACTGGCTTTCCTATCGCGGCGACTACCTACCACGAGGCGAGTCAGTCTATAAAGTCACAATTCCCCATCAAGTCCAAGAAGCCTATGAATTTCTCGCTCATCGCTTCCAAAACCAGGCGCAGAAATTATGGAACAATGCTGTACAAAACTGGGATTCTCAACTAGCTGTACAGCCTCTGTGCGTGTGGGGTGCGCTGGGTATGGAAGACGTGGCACTCACAGTGATACAGCAGAATAACTGGCTGGAACTTCTGAGTGTATGGCTGAATGTAGTATCTCAGGGGTTAAGGTCACAAAAGGTATCAGTGGATTCCGAAAGTTTGAGAACTGCACTTTCTTTGTTGAGTCAGGTTTCTGCACAAGAGGTTTATATGGAGTCATTGCAGCAGGGATGGCGTCGAGTTATAGGGGCGATCGCCACTAACAATCGTCAGGCTGCCATAAAGTTAATCAGCGATGAAGTTTGGCACGAGTTTCTGCGTCTCGCCATTGTACAACCACCTATCAATACCCCTGAGGATTTTATAGCTGAATCTGCTGCACTCCAAAACAGGCCAAGACGACCTCAAAGGCGCAGGGCATAAACCTCTTACCGAACCATATTGGATACACATTTCCCCGTTTTATGGCAATACGGTTCAGTTAAGGGTAGCGTGAGGCCCAGAAACCCGGTTTCGTAAAAGTTTTTGTATTCGCTGAATGCATAACTCTCCTA
>CAZZXJ010000917.1:0-2243 GCA_964657905.1 uncultured Stigonema sp. | reverse complement strand
CCGTAAGGGTCATGTTCGTTACCCCCATGAGTGACTGCCGTAAGCGTTGCGATCTCCCTTGGAACGAGCGTCGGCACGAGCGTCAGGAGCGTCACCCGAAGGGTGGATGAATAAAGGGGTTTAAGCACGGAGCACGAGAGCGAAGATGAGCGCGGTCAACAATTGCGTCGTGGGTCTGAATCCCCGACTGATTGACTCCTGACTCCTGACTCCTGTATTCTTCTTCAATAGTATTCTCTCCCTTCATGTGCATATCCGTAGATTTTTCTATGTTAAATAGAGTAATTGTGATAAGTTTCCTCAGTAATTATAATTGTAATTTATTTAACATCCTCTCAATAGCTTCGTAATTCGCTATTATGAAAATCACAATAAATAAGTACACTTGTACTGAAAGGTAACGCACATGAGTATCAATCTTGTCATTCTGGTTGGTCGTGTAGGCAGCGACCCTGAAATAAAGTATTTTCAGGATTCTGGTAGCGTTGTTTGTAAGATGCCCCTAGCTGTGGACCGTAGAACTCGTAACAGTGAGCAACCGGACTGGTTTAATCTAGAATTATGGGGCAAAACTGCTGAAATTGCCGGTAATTACGTTCGTAAGGGTAGTTTGATTGGTGTCACGGGTTCATTAAAGTTTGATCTGTGGCAAGACCGCAATAGTGGAGCCAATCGCTCTAAACCTGTGATTCGGGTGGATAGGCTGGAACTGTTAGGTTCCAAGCGAGATTCAGAAACCGATGTGATGGATAGTAACCCTGAACATTTTTAAGGAGTTAGTTGTTAGTGGTTAGTGGTTAATCAGACAACCAACAACTAACCACTAACAACTAACTAATAACTAATTTGCAGCGTAACCGATGCTTCTATTTCTTGCTCACCACCAATGACGGGGGTAGCAGCGTCTTTTGTTCCCATATTGGCAACCTCCGCACGCAACACGGGTCGTGGAGGTGGAGGCGCACTCGCGTCATTAATTTGAATGCTCACCACTTCTTTGGGCTTGAAACCCAAGGTACTAAAAACAGCATCAGCCTGCTGTTGAGCATCAAGGGTTGCTTCTCTAAGTGCTTGTTTTTGAGCCTGTGTGATGGCTTCATCACTTGCCACAAAACTAATGCCGTTAATCTGAGTCGCTCCAGATTTAACGGCTTCATCCAATAAATTACCAGCAATATCGGTAGCAATGCGAAAACTCACGGTGTTAGTTGCATTGTATCCTGTAATATGTTGCACATTATTGTTGTAGCTATAAACTGGGTTGAGGTTAATGCCTGTAGTTTGTAATTTTTCTACATTACGGCTCTTAAGCAAGGTAACTACATTTGATGATCTACGGGCAGCCTCTTTTTGTACCTCTTGTGCTGTTTTACCTTGAACTTCAACCCCCAAACTCACTTGAGACAAAGTAGTAGGAATTGTCTCAACTTTGTGACCACTGACGGTTAGGGTTCGCAACATTTTCTCTTTGTCTTGTGCCAAAACAGGCTGGGTAAAACTCACACATACAAGTAAAACTACAGCTAGAGTTTTCCAGAAGTTTTCAGTATTTAACTGATAACCCGATACAGTAGCTTTATTCATAGAATTGTCACTCCTCTAAAAAATCACATGAAGGAACCGGATAGTAGGGGCGAAGCAAAAGGGCCGTTCGCCCGTACAGTGGTTAGTGGTTATTTTTGACAACCAACAACTAACAATCCCTACCTTGGCACTGCAAAAGTTAAAAGCTGGAGTGGTTACATTTTTGGAAACTTAAAAAATTACACTAGGATTTTTGGGGATTCTTTGATGGCGTATTGGCTACTGAAAACCGAACCTGAAAATTATTCCTATAGTGATCTAGAACGGGATCGCAGCACAGTTTGGGATGGAGTGAATAATACCTTAGCCCTTAAGCATATGCGTACCATGCTAATTGGTGACTTGGCGCTAATTTACCACTCGGGTAAAGAGCGGCAAGTTGTGGGTGTGGCAGAGGTAGTCAGTCAACCTTACTCAGATCCAAAGTTGAATGATGCTAAACGGGTAGTTGTTGATATGCGGGCAGTACGAAAAGTGCCTCAACCCATCACCTTGGAGCAAATCAAGCAGGATGGTAACTTTGAGAACTTTGACTTGCTGCGGCTTTCTAGGCTGTCTGTGGTGCCAGTGTCAGAGCCCCACTGGCAGCGCCTTCTCAAATTGGCAGGTGATAACAACAGTGATGGGCATAGGGAATAGGGCATGGGGCATGGGGCATG
>CAZZXJ010000916.1:0-2248 GCA_964657905.1 uncultured Stigonema sp. | reverse complement strand
ATGACTAATGACAAAGGACAAATGACTAATGGCAACAGTTTTAGCAATAGAAACGAGTTGTGATGAGACAGCCGTAGCAGTAGTTAACAATCGTCAAGTTTGTAGTAGTATTATTATCTCCCAAATCCCAGTGCATCAGCAGTATGGCGGGGTAGTGCCAGAAGTGGCGTCCCGCCAGCACCTGGAAACGATAAATGGAGCGATCGCCCAAGCTTTGGAACAAGCAGAACTGGACTGGGGGAAAATAGATGGTATTGCGGCAACCTGTGCCCCCGGACTCGTAGGGGCGCTGTTGGTGGGATTAACTGCTGCCAAAACGCTCTGCGTAGTACATCAAAAGCCATTTTTGGGAGTTCATCACCTCGAAGGTCACATTTACGCGACTTACTTGAGTGAACCAACGCTACAGCCACCTTTTTTGAGTTTGTTGGTTTCTGGTGGACACACAAGCTTAATTTACGTTAAGGATTGTGGCGTGTACGAAACCTTAGGCGAAACCCGTGATGATGCAGCAGGTGAAGCCTTTGACAAGGTAGCACGGCTGTTGCATCTGGGATATCCTGGGGGACCAGCGATTGATCGGTTGGCACAAGAGGGTAATCCACAAGCCTTTACCCTACCAGAAGGAAAAGTTTCTCTACCCAGTGGAGGCTTCCATCCATATGATGCGAGTTTCAGTGGGTTAAAGACGGCTGTACTGCGACTCGTACAGCAGTTAGAGAAAGGCGGGCTGTCTTTAAGAGTGGCAGACGTGGCGGCTAGTTTTCAGGAAACTGTAGCGCGATCGCTCACTAAAAGGGCGATCGCCTGTGCCCTTGACTATGGTCTAGCTACCATTGCCGTTGGTGGAGGCGTAGCAGCTAACAGTGGTCTAAGAAAACACTTACAAGCAGCAGTAGCAGCCAGTAACCTACGAGTGCTATTCCCCGATCTGAAATTATGCACCGACAACGCCGCTATGATTGCTTGTGCTGCTGCTGATCATCTGAATCGGGGTCATACCTCCAAACTCAACATCGGCGTTCAGTCTAGGCTAGCGCTAAAGCAGGTTATGGAGTTGTATCAAGGCTAGTCAATAGTCATTTGTCAATCGAGTTGAAGCTTGCTAATTTAGCATTTGACCTTTGACCTTTATATGAGTACCAATGACTATTGACTATTGACTATCGACCGGATGTGAGTAGCAACTGCTTCTGGCTGCTCTAACATTGCTAGATGTCCACAATCAGGAATTTCGATAACGTTGTCACCGCAGTATTGAAACAGGGGGTGAAAACTCGCTAAATGACGGACATACTTTGGTTCCATCACCTTATCTTCCGCCCCAGCCAGGAAATAAACCGGCTGTTTCATTTGGGACACTAACTGGGGTAAATGGTTGATTTCTTCCTCAGTGGTAGAGTCTAGCAGTGTTCCAAGAGCTGCTTCTGGGTCAGCAACGACGAAATCAATCATCCGCTGACGCGCCCAATAGCGGTCCAACGGACGCGCCACACTCGCTCTGGTAAATAGCAAGTCAATCAAAGGCAGACTCGTGAGCCATCGAGGGCGGATTTGCAAAAACCGCTGACCCTCCAAGCGAAACTGCTCGTAGGCTTCTTTGAGATATATACCACCACCAGCATTGATACAAATGACTCCCTTGACACACTCAGGCATCTGAGTAGCTCCCCAGAGGGCGATGGTGCCTCCTAAGGAGTGACCAATCAACCAAGCACTGGTAATATTCAGTTGTTGTAGGAGGGCTGCTAAATCCTGAGCATAGGCTTCGGGGGTATAAAGGGAATCGAAGGGATTAACAACTGCATCACTATAGGAGGCAGCGCCTTCTTGAGCGTAAGCAGCAGGAAGGTTCTCCGACAAAGGCGAGGAGCGACTCGCTTCCGGTTCTATTGACTTCTGCCGTGTGGAAGTTAGGCTAAAAAAAGTTTGTTCGCGAATATAATCGGTTTTTGCCTTCGGCTGGGACTTACCAAAACCCCTTAAATCATAGGACAGGCACTGGAAATCATCTGACAAACAGGAAATCACAGGTTGCCAGTATCCACGGCTATTGAGCCAATCGTGGACAAACACTAAACTTTGGGGGGAGGACGTAGGCGCCGTTAGCTGATATGCGTGTGGAACGCCCAAGATTTCAATGGTTGCCATATTTCTATCCTACCCCTAACTGGGAATCGGCAAGAGACGTTCCGGCGGAACATCTGTACGGCAATGGGAAGTGGAGGACAAATCAATTAAAAATTTT
>CAZZXJ010000915.1:0-2252 GCA_964657905.1 uncultured Stigonema sp. | reverse complement strand
CTAGGCATAACTCTGCCCATTTGGAGACTTCATCCTTTCAAAAAGAAGTGAGCCATGAGTATTTTTAAAGTAGAAGTGGTAAAAATCAACAGCGTTACTCCTCACCCTAATGCTGAGCGACTAGATTTGATATCAATTGAAGGGATGGCGTATCAGGTAATTACTGCAAAAGGTAACTTGAAATGTAGAGACTTAGCCTTTTACTTCCCTATTGATAGCGTTATTCCCGAACGATTTATTGATGAATTTGGCATTCGTCCTTACTACTCCAAGAAACTCCGTGCAGCTAAACTGCGGGGGATTTTTTCAGAGGGTTTGCTCATTCCCGTAGATGAGAACTTTACAGGAAATGTTGGGGATGATTACAGCGAATATTTTGGTACAACTAAGTATGAATACCCAATCCCTCTAGGGATGAGTGGAGAAATAGAAAGTCCTATTGGACACTACAAATTCCCCAGTCCAGAAAATCTGAAGCGTTACGCCAGTCTGTTCAAGTCGGGAGACACATCCACCTGGTTGGCTGACAAAGATGTGCTGATTGAAGGCGAAGAAGTAGTGGTGACAGAGAAGCTGCATGGAACTAACTTCACCGTCTTAGTTGATGCTGATGGCATCACACATATCGGTAGCCACAATTACTTCTGGAAAAACAGCGAAGTCAATAAAAATCTAGTTTACATTCGCGCTTACCAAGAAAATACAGCTTTGCAGAAACTTCCACCCGGAACACAGGTATTTGGAGAAATATATGGTGTACAGGATATTAAGTACGGCTTGAAAAATGGTAGTATTGGGATTGCTTTATTTGCTGTACGTCGCTATCGCCAATTCCTCAACTACATTGATTTTATCGAGTTTTGCGAAGAGTTTTCCTTACCTAGAGTTCCTGTACTTTACATTGGTGCTTACAGTTGGGAGGTGGTGTTTGGTTTCAACAATGCCGATAGTGTACTCAGTCCAGATTGTATGATGGAAGGTATTGTTGTTCAACCTTTGGTGGAGAGAACACATCCAGAAATAGGCAGGGTTATGCTGAAGTTAATCAGCGATCGCTATCTGCTTCGCAAGGATGGAACTGAGCTGCATTAGGTTAAGCGCACCCTTTGGATAGGGTGCGCCCCAATGCTGAAGAACACTTGTGTACTCTAGTTCTCAAATCCGAGGTTAGTCTTGTTTACAAATACGGACATAAACTGACAAAATTAGTCACTGGGTCGATTGTATCATCGGTTTCCAAGATGTTGTCGTCGTATAAGTCAAGGTCAAGAAATTGGACTGTTTCCCCTTCCACTCTGCGAGCAATGTTACTTAAGGCTATGGCAGATTCTGAGAGATTTTCCGCTAATACTAAAGGTTCGCCGCAATTAGTGGAAACAATAACACTCTCATCTTCAGGAATCACCCCAATCAGGGGAATTTCCAGAAGTTCCTGAACATCTTGTACCGACATCAGCTTAAAAAGCTTTACCATAATAGGTCTGACCCGGTTAACAATTAAATGAATACGCTTGATATCTTGCGCTTGCAGCAACTTGATTGCACGGTTGGCATCACGAACTGAGGGAATTTCTGGTGTAGTAACAATTATTGCTTCAGTCGCAGGGGCGATGGCATTCTCAAACCCCATTTCAATACCCGGTGGGCTATCTATGAGTACGTAGTCATACGTCTGTGCCAAGGTGTTCAATAGTGACTTCATCTGCTCTGGAGTTACTAGCTCTTGGGTACGTTTTTGTGATACTGGCAAAAGTACTAAACCTGGTTGTCGCTTATCTTTTATCAAAGCTTGTTCTAAGCGGCACTCCCCAGCCAAGACATCGAGCACACCGTAGACTATACGTTTTTCTAGTCCCAGTAGCAAATCCAAATTTCTCAAGTGAAAATCAGCATCAACTAGTGCCACTTGACGCCCCATCTTGGCTAAAGCCACGCCCAGATTGGCTGTGAGTGTGGTTTTACCCACGCCTCCCTTACCAGAGGTAATGACAATAATACGAGTCATGGTAGAAACTTGCTCTATTTCGGGTTAAGGGATAGCACCCCTATTTATCTGTACTGGAAAATTAAGCAGGAACCGGAGCAAAACCAATGAGATTGAAGAAGAATACAGGAGTCAGGAGTCAGGAGTCAATCAGTCGGGGATTCAGACCCACGACGCAATTGTTGACCGCGGTCATCTTCGCTCTCGTGCTCCGTGCTTACAGCAATTTTCACCTAAATGAACCACACCGTTTGTAGGGGCGAACGGC
>CAZZXJ010000914.1:0-2271 GCA_964657905.1 uncultured Stigonema sp. | reverse complement strand
ATCAAAGCCTCTCAAGCTGTGTGTAGAGAAATCGAGTTGGAGCCAATGCTGTCTACCTTAATGTCAGTTGTGATGGAGAATGCTGGAGCGACGAAAGGGACTCTAATTTTGAGCGAAGCTGATCACTTAAACGGAACGATCACCGCAGTCAGTTCAAGTTCAACTTTTAAACCCATTTACACAGAGTTTTCCTCAAATTGTTTAGAGTCAGACTGGGATCTTCCTATTAATTTAATTAACTACGTCAAACGCACCCAGGAAATATTCGTCATTGATAATGCAATGGCTAGTCCCTTGTTATCAGCAGATAGTTACATTCAGCATGAGCAACCCAAAAGTCTGTTGTCTATACCTATGATCAATCAAGGCGAATTGATTGGTATTCTTTATCTAGAAAATAATCTAACTACAGGAGCATTTACATCTGAACGTGTCGAAGTCCTCAAAGTCCTCGCCACCCAAGCAGCAATATGCTTAAAGAATGCTATCCTCTACAAAAATTTGGCACAAGCTAAGGAAGGCTTGGAAAAAGCCTTACATACAGTAGAAGAAAAAGTTGAAATCAGAACACAGGAACTCAACGACAAAAATCAGGAATTACAACAAACACTCAAAGAATTACAAAGCACCCAAACCCAATTAATTCAAAGTGAAAAAATGTCTTCTTTGGGACAATTAGTGGCGGGAATTGCTCATGAAATTAATAATCCTATCAACTTTATTCATGGCAATATTACTTATGTTGATGAGTATGTTCGAGATTTGCTAGATTTGATTGCTGGTTATCAGCAGGAATCCTACCATCCTTCGCCTATGGTTGAGAAGAAATTGCAAGAAATAGATCTAAATTTTATAGTAGAAGACTTCCTCAATATTCTAGCTTCAATGAAGCAGGGGAGTTCACGCATCCAAAATATAGTTTTGGGATTACGCAACTTTTCTCGTTTAGATGAAGCACAGATGAAATCTGTAGATGTTCATGAGGGGATTGATAGCACCTTGATGATTTTGCAACACCGACTCCAGAAAAAAAGTTATTTTCCGGAAATTAAAGTCATCAAAGAATATGGGAAGTTGCCCCAGGTAATTTGTTATGCTGGTCTGCTCAATCAGGTGTTTATGAACTTGTTAGTAAATGCAATTGATGCTTTGGAGGATGCGGTAATTAAAAGAAAAACAACTGATCATCCGACAATTCGCATTGTCACTGAATGCACAGATGACGAAATGGTAAGAATTCGGTTTACCGATAACGGTTCGGGAATGACACCACAGGTGCAGCAGAAAATATTTGACCCATTTTTTACTACTAAGCCGGTAGGAAGTGGTACAGGGTTAGGACTATCCATTTGCTATGAGATTATTGTGGATAAACACCAAGGTCATTTAACTTGTAATTCTAACTTAGACAAAGGAACTGAATTTATAATTGAGATGCCATTAAAAATTTTTCACAAGGCGTCGTAATCTCTTCTAATAATCGAATAAAATTAAACTCATCCCACCCGTAAAAGGAGTGGAAGCTGCTCTATGCCAACGCTTGCCAAAGCATCTCACCCCTATTAGGAGTAGGTAATATCAAGTTCGGGTATTTACTTATAATAAAATCTATCAATGTAGGTTGGGTTGAACGGCAGTGAAACCCAACATAAACCTGGATTAAGTGTTGGGTTTCGTTCCTCAACCCAACCTACAGATATTATAAGTGTTTAAGGGAACCTGATATAAGGTGTCGTTTTCGTTGAAATTAAATATATTATGCAAAAAAACTCCTCTTAGCAAATGCATGAGAGGAGTTTCGATTTGAAGTAGACTGCCATGCCCATACAGCAATTCGGCAGAAAAATATTTAAACCAAACCGCCAGCAGCTTGAAAACGAGCGCGGGCGCGTTTGAAGGCTTGGGTTGCCTGAATTTGCGCTTGTCGATCGCCTGCCGCCACCTGATTCAAACGAGTTTGTGCTTCTTTAAAAGCAGTACTGGCTTCTTGTTGGTTAATTTTGTCGCCACGTTCAGCGCTATTAACCAAAATTGTGACTTCATCTTGATCGACTTCGGCAAAGCCGCCCAACAGGGCGATCGCCACCCAATCCTCATTTTTACTGGGACGTACTCGCATGACACCCGTATCTAGGGCGGTCAATAGTGGCGCGTGTCCACTCAGGATACCTAGCTGACCAGTGGTACTGGGCAAAACAATTTCTTCAGCTACCGCATCCCACACTGTTTTGTCTGGGGAAATAACACGAACTGTTAGGGTCATTAGTCATT
>CAZZXJ010000913.1:0-2275 GCA_964657905.1 uncultured Stigonema sp. | reverse complement strand
TACCCGTTTCATAACATCGTGTACCGTAGCAGTGCTTATGCCACTGTCCAATCCCTCCTGCACAAGGGAAAGTAGGTGCTGCTCTGCCTGTCGCCTGTCCTGATCACGGCGTATCAGGTCACGAAAATATTCACTGTCGTTCCCATAGCGTCCGCTTTCAATCTGTGCCTTTATCCACCCTTCCATCGCATCGGGGATGGTAATCGTTTTACGCATCATGGTCATGAGGTGTACTCCTTCCGCTTCCCTGCATAGTATGTCCAAAGTATGATTATCATCATACCATACATAAAAACGCAAGGAAAGCATTTAATCACTCCCCCCGTGTTTCTGAAAATGTCTAAAAGACAATCTGCACACTAATATAGGATTTTGACTACTCAGAATTATCCTGAAAAAATTAAATTTAGATGGATTTTCGTATTGATTCTGTTTGATTTCATACCGGATATGTTTGTCTGCTTCCTGTGAATGGTTATTGTTTTATGCACCCTACGATAGGTAAGCAAATTTTGCGTCCATTAGTAGAAGATCCACTACTAGGAGATGTATTTTCTGAAGTGTTTCTATGTCTAGCTGCAAGAGGTACTTCACTAATTGAGCCATCAAGATTAATAAAAGGAACTCCTCGGAATTGTGGAGACCAGTCACCAATAAGAGTATTACTAGCAACACGAATTTGCAATAAGGTTGAGTATTTAACTGAATCAGGTATATTACCGAAATTAATAGTGACTTTGTATGGCACATCTTTAACAAGGTTAGTCTCTGATGTGCTATTAAAACTTGCAATCTTTTTTAAGGCTATAACTGAACTTGGAGGATATTCATAACCTTCATTATCTACTAACTTAGTCTCATTATTCACGTAAATCCTCAAATGCATATCAGTGCCAGTACTAAGCTGAAAAATGCAACTAATTGTATTGTGTATCTGTCTTGCACAGGATTTTAGCTCAAATACTACACCCTGATTTGTTGCTACTTGAGTTGGATAATCCTTAGAATTTGAGGTAGAACCGTCTGTTGGTTTTTGTACGGGTGTACCACATACAACTTGACCGGATGATGTTTTCGTACAAACTTCTTGTGGAGATGCGGATACAGGGATGCTGGACAAAGGGATACAAAATATGCCAAAAGCCATCAGTATATTTAACTTTGAGATGCGAGAAGAAAATAATGATTTCATGCTAACGCTTATATGTACAAGATTTTTACAATTTAACCTAATGACGTTATAAACCCATAACAGGGTAATCGCTGATATTTACTGTTTTTATACCACAGATCTTGCACCAAGGTCTTATTGCGAAAATCAAAGCCCAAAAAGCTTATGTTGTCGTTGTTAGACACTACCCATCTACCCCTTATTGAGAAGGTGCAAGATCTCAGCTACGCCATTAGCGGGAAAAAACTCCTCAATGCCAAACCCTAATTCCTGTACTCACCCGCAAACTACCCCTTTATGCTGGTTACGACCAAACGGGCGTATAACTACCATACAAATGATAAAATATAACCCTTAGCAACAAAAATAATACAGGGACTGCCCGTTTAATCGTAATTGCAGAACTTATACTATTTACTCCGCCCGTTTGGTCGTAATTGATAATAATGCATGACCTAACTGGCTAAACTATCAACTTTTCCCCGTAACCTTGCCATCCTTCCCACTTTGCTTCGTTCCCGCTCTAACTGTACATTGCGAAACTCTTCAGGAGATTTTTTATACCATGAAATGGCTACCTCATGAATAGCTGTAGCGACCTGCAATTATAAATGCTCAAACCTGCACTTCCCGGCATTTTCAAACCAGGATTATTTGCAACTATAATTGTGCTTCAGCCAGGATTAATTGCAACTGAACCAGGATTAATTGCAACCAACCTGCAATCATCCGTTTCAGCCAGGATTATTTGCAAATAGACTCAATGCTTTGCCAGAACTGAGTTTTAAGCATTGACAGGAGTTTGTCAAAAAACTCATTTCAGAATTTGATAAATTAACTTTGAATTCTTTACCGAGTTTTTTTACTGAAAAACCAACGGGTTAAGCCTTTCTAATCTTTACCAGTGAAGCAGTAAAGAAACCGTTCGTTTTTTTAACTTTTTTAGTTGCAATTAATCCTGGCTGAACTGAAATTATAGTTGCAAATAATCCTGGTTTGAAAATGCCGGGAAGTGCAGGTTTGAGCGATTAGTATTGCAGGTCGCTACACCTAGATGTGTGTAAGCTGCACGGGCGTAATTCTCCCTTGTCTGGCACGTTTCAT
>CAZZXJ010000912.1:0-2276 GCA_964657905.1 uncultured Stigonema sp. | reverse complement strand
AAGTATTTTAACTCATTGACAGAAGGGACTTTATCTTAACCTCTCACCGATGCTCAAGGTCTGCCATCACAGGCAACGTAATCGTCGCCCGTTCGATGAGCAAGGCGTTTTTTTGACTCAGATCCTGTATTTCTACTTTGAGTCGCTCTATTTCCTCCTCATACCGTGTAATACTCGGTAGAAGTTCTCCTTCTTCCCATGTATTACTTGGAAAGACTTCTTGTTCCTTCCGTGTAATACTCGGTAGAACGTTATCCTTAACCGTCTGCTCTAAATAGTCAGCCCTGCTAATGCCTAAGCATTCAGCAACTATACCCAACGCCGACCAAGTGAAGTCGGTTAGTCTTATAGAGCGGACTGAGCGGTAATCGTCGTTCTTCAGCGCAAACTTGCCCTGAATATCACGTTTCATAGCGGATTTACCCATGTATTACAACGTCAGTTTAGACCGTTTGTGAGGGAGCGGTCAATCGTGTATTACATGGTGAGAGATGATGTTATTAATATTCCCAAGACAGCGCCCAAGCTTCAAGCTGTAGCTAATGCAGCAAAACGTGAAGTTCTCGTTTTGGCATGAGGAATACCACGTAACCAGGCGACCATGCGAACAATATTCATTGCTACAGCGGTCAGCAGGTGCTGTAATCGGGATTTTGCCAAGCCAAGATAACGCGTTCGGCGTAAACCAAAAGCCCGAATCCCTTGAGATAAAGTGCCTTCAACTCCAGCACGGGTGTTGTAACGTTCAAACCATTCATCAGTATGTTGTTTCTGTCGAATCGATTGAATAGCTTGATGTTCAGCCTGGGGGCGTAACCGGATGAATCGTGGATCGGTTTTTGAGCGAGTACACAAAGACCGAAAATTACAAGCTCGGCATACTGGGCGAGAAAACTTGACGTTAATTCCGGCATTACCCCATTGATCGTCACCCGGAGTCCAAGTGGTACTCGTTTGACCTTGAGGACAGGTAACTGTGTGTGCGTCCCAGTCTATGATGAATTGACTATTATCATATCCGCCAGGAATTTTAGCCTGCCAACTAGTATTCGGACGTACAGGACCAACAAGATCTACTTCATGATCCAGCTTACTGCTAATCAGCAGATCCCCATCAACATAGCCAGCATCTACAATATGCTCAGAGGGCAGCAGTGCTTTGGCGGACAATGCTTCATGAATTGGCTCGGTCTGAGCCACATCTGAAAGATGGGCGTGGGTTGTCTCAACATTAGTAATCAAATGAACCTCGTCAACGTCACAGGTTTCAGTGATGTGTACTTTATAGCCCGTCCAAGTCGTGCTGCGCTTGTTGCCATAACGAGCATCGGGGTCGTAGGGGGAGTCAAAGCGGTTACCTGCTGGTGGTAAATCCGCAGCAGTACGCCAGCATACTTGATCGTCATCCATATAATATTGATGTATCCAGGTTTTGCGGAAAATGTCCACAACTGGTATTTGCCGTAACCATTGAGGTGTTGTTTCATCATCGTATAGGATGGTCAATAGCTGCATCCCATCTCTGCCAATAGTTTCAGCATACTCCTTACGAGCCGCAATCCCTTTGGGCAAACGATACTCGTCTACCGCACGTTCATAGCGGTCAAACCACTCATTCGGCACCCAGGAACGCAACCAATCGGGGGCAACCGTAGCCAAAGCATTAAGCACGGCACGCAACGTCTCGCCCACTCCCTCAAGTCGGTTCAGAGTGCGGATGGCAGCTAGTACATGGGTAGAATCAGTACGTTGCTTTCCTCGCTGTTTGAGCCAACCCCGTTCTTTGAACTGCTTTAAAAGCGTATCCAATAACTGTTGCTCTTTACCCCCAGCAATTAGCCGTGCTCGAAACTCGCACAGTACAGAAAAATCGAAGCCAGGGTCAGTCAACTCCAAGCCAAGGGCATACTTCCAATCGATCCGACTGCGAACTGCATCAGCGGCTTGTCGGTCTGACAGTTCCTCCATAAATTGCATCACGCAGACCAAAGCCAATCGCCAAGGGCATTGTGCGGGTTGCCCGTGGGTGGGAAACAGTGCCTCAAAATCTTGGTCGCTGTAAAGAGTACCAATTTCATCCCGCATGGTCATGTAGAGGTTGCCTTTGGGAAAAGCTGCACGAGCAACACGCGCCGTTTCTTCGGGAACAGGGCTAACTGACTTTTGTTGAAGCACTTCGATGATTCCTCCAGGTGCTTAGATCATGGGTAGAGGTAATGCTAGGCTCGTCAATATTTTCCCACGTCTGCCCTTTTTTGACTTCGCCAACAGTATCC
>CAZZXJ010000911.1:0-2278 GCA_964657905.1 uncultured Stigonema sp. | reverse complement strand
TCACCGTTCGCCCCTACGTTGTGGGTGTACTTCATCCGGTTGAAATCCGCTATAAATCTAGGGGATTGGATCAGGAATAGGACTTACGCACGCTCCACGAATACAGGAGCACTCTTGGCACGGCAGTTGCTTCAAGCCGGGGAACCCGTCCAACGCACTGCCTTGTCTTGGCGGTTCGATAAATCAGGGTTTCTGGCAATTTTTGCGTAAGTCCTGAGGAATTGTTTGTTTAATCTTAAAACCACTTAGGACTTATATCTCAGGACTCTTTTGGTAATTGGTAGGTGGAACGATTTACTATGTAGAGGCGTCAACAGGCTTATGGAAAGACAATAAAATGGCTTTGTCGCGCTTGAGTGGAAAAGATATTTTTTGCCGACCGAGAGCAATATACAGCAGGTATTTACAGGATTTCGCAGTTAATAGCAAGGCGAAATTGATCAACAACAGCGCAGTCAATCGGCGAACACGATATTATAACTAAAACAAGTTGGTTCTGTGCAAATACCAACCTTTATCTCGACTAAATTGAAGTATTGATGCTAGGAGAAGTCATGAAATCATTAGTTCGCTGGGGTACAACATTAACTTTAGTGGGGAGCACTCTGCTGGCAACGGTATTTAGCCTAAACGCCCCAGTGCTAGCATTATCAGACCAACAAATTAAAGAGAAACTGGATTCAATACCTGTTTTTCTAATCACCAACCCTCAAGGTTTACCGCTCAGTCGTCCCCTGCCAAAGAATCAACCCGGGCAAAAAGGCGGTTCGATAACAGGTGTTTATATGAGTCAGCAGGAGGCTCAGGCTTTTATCAACGATCTGCGGAATGTGAAAGACAAAGACCCGAAAATGACGGAATTAGTCAAAAGCCTACAAGTGACAGCAGTGCCACTGGGAGTTATTTATCAGCAATTGCAACAAACGAAAAACCAGCCAAACCATTTGTTATTTGCCTTTAAACCTGTGGATCAGGAGGTTAAGGGAGCGATGGATTTGCTACGTGCCAGCGGACAACAGGTACAGCAGTTTAAGAGCGTACCTGTTTTTGCCGTCAGATTTGCCCCGGATAAAGGGTATGTACCAATTAAAGTGGCATCTGAAAAGCAGGAAATTATTCCTCTATTTTTAAGTAAGGACGATGCACAGGGTTTGTTGGGTCAGGTGAAGTCAAAATTTCCCAAGGCTGATATTCAGGTAATAGACGTAGACGGAGTCATCAAGACATTACATGACAAAAACGACCCTTGGCTTAACCAAGTTATTTTATTTCCCGACAAAGCCGCTAGAGAATATATCAATAAGCTGCCTAAAAATAACGCTCCCAATGCGGCTACTCCCACTCCAAAAAAATAATCAGCCATTCCCCCGATATTGAGGTATGGCAGATAAAAAGCCAGAGGTCATTTCTGGTTTACAACTTTGGCAGTGGCGGAATGCAGCGATTCTTGCGGCGATCGCCACTGATGTCCCAGCTTCGGAAGTAGATTGGTTACTACAAGAGATCGCTGGGTTAGACCGTTTGGCACTGCGTTTGGAGTCTTTTAAAGACTGGTCTCAAATTCAGCTTCAGCTACCTTTAAAAGAATTAGAGGCTCTGTGGCAGAGGCGATTATATGACCGCTTGCCAGTGCAGTACATTACAGGAGTTACACCCTGGCGACAGTTTAATATCGCAGTCTCAAGCGCGGTTTTGATTCCCAGACCAGAAACAGAGTGCTTGATTGATTTGGCGCGAACAGCAGCATCCTTGCCCTTGCAGCAAGGACACTGGGCTGACTTGGGAACTGGTAGTGGAGCGATCGCGGTGGGACTGGCAGATGTCTTTAGAGCAGCAACCATTCACGCTGTTGATTGCAGCCACCAAGCTCTTTTGATTGCGGCAAAAAACGCCCATAATTCCGGTTTTGCAGAGCGCATTCGCTTTTATCAAGGTTCCTGGTGGGAGCCTCTGGAGTTCCTTCAGGGTCAGTTCAGTGGCATGGTGTCGAACCCACCTTATATCCCCACCAGCACCTTACAAACCCTGCAACCGGAAGTAGTTAACCATGAACCATCTCTAGCTTTGGATGGTGGTGCTGATGGTTTGAATTGCATCCGCCATTTAATAGAAATCTCTCCCTCCTATTTGCAACCAGGCGGCGTGTGGCTAATTGAGATGATGGCAGGACAAGCAGATACAGTGCAAAAAATGTTGCTTAATCAAGGTAGCTATTGCAACATTCAAATTCATGCTGATTTAGCTGGCATTCAGCGCTTTGCTCTTGCCTTCAAAAATT
>CAZZXJ010000910.1:0-2283 GCA_964657905.1 uncultured Stigonema sp. | reverse complement strand
TTTTCTTTGAAAAACTAAAATTGTATCAGTTAATCATTGAGTGATGTGAGATAGGATGTTCTCGATGTCGGATAGCTGTACAGCACCAGAGAAAGTTTCACTGTTAATTATAAAAAAGGGTGTACCGGAAAGCCCTAATTTTGCAGCTAGTTCGATATCTTTGTAAATTGCCGGATCAGCAATACGCCTATCCTGTTCAAACTTTTCCAAATCCAAATTCAGATTTTTGGCAGTATCTAAATATAACGTCTCACCCAGTTGGTCTTGATGGGTAAATAGGGCATCATGATATTCCCAGAATTTGCCTTGTTGGAATGCTGCCCAAGCTGCTTTAGCTGCGGGCATAGCTTCATTATGAATTGATGTTAGGGGGAAATGTTTGTAAACTAATGAAACCTTATCTTGATGCTTTGCTATCAGCTTTTTCAAAGTTTCAGTAGCCTTAGCACAGAAGGGACATTGAAAATCTGAAAATTCTACTAGGACAATTTTTGCTTTGGGTGATCCAGTGGTGGGAGATTCACCAACTGCTTTGACAGGATCGGTTTTTAAATCCTGTAAAAATGCCTGTCGTACTTGCTGTAGTTGCTGTTGCTGTTGCTGCTGGTAAGCCTGTACAGACTCCAGGACGACTTCTGGGTGTTCGCGGATGATTTGTAAGACTTGCCGTTCTAGTTGCGGATTGGTGGGGGCGGCGTGTGCAGGTAATGACCACCCTAACACGATACACAGCAAGCTAATTGCCGTCAAGCTACGTAGCCACGAAAGTACTTGTCCGAACCAATAAGAAAATGTACGCATAGCAAAACTCATTGCAAATTTTAACACTCTCCTAGTATTCCCTGCGATCGGCAAGGGCGATCGTTCAAATTTGCACTTGACCAATAAGTTATCTCACAAACCCAACAGTATGCGTAACTTATCTTCTACCATCATTATGGTGGCTGGAGAAACTACACCCCATAAATCCGAAAGTCTCTCCATACTTAGAGAGCGCATATCTTCGCATTTAATGAAACTTCGTTGTGTCAGTCCACCTTCTGGAGGGTTAACCTCAACATGGAAGGGAATCCCTTTGTCTTTAGATGTAATTGGTAGGACAATCGCTAACCCAGATGCTCCTTGATTGAACAAATCTACGGATATCACCAAACAAGGACGCTTTCCAGCCTGTTCGTGACCTCGTGTAGGATTCAGGTCAACAAGCCATATCTGCCCTCGTAATGCCTGTGATAACGTCATTCTAACCCGTCAGATAGAGTCACATCCCAAGCTTCTCTTTCTTCTAGTTCAGCCTGCCAAGCTTCTGAATTATTGCGTAAGGCAGCATAAGCAATATTTGCTTGTTGCAAAAACACTTGTCTTCGATACTGCTCAATCGCTTTATCAAGTATGACTTGCATCGATTCCCCTGAGCCTGCAGCCAATTCTTTAAGGATGTTGTAGTTGCTCCTGCTGATTGTGACTGTAGCACTTTGCATAATGTTACTATTTTGTATACAAATTCGTATACATCAAGTATATCTTAAGTAGCTAAGGGGTGGTGACATATGAGTATGCCTTTCTCAAAAAAGCTAAAGAACGCGGTCTAGAACCGGATGAATGCTACTGTTTTGGTCCACTCAAAAAAGTTCACGATATTGCTAGTCGTTATTTCCACAACGCTATGCTTAGCGAGGGCGTAAAACCTCCAATTCATTGGGATGATTTACCACTTGACGTAGGCGATCGCTGAAATAGACAACTTCATAATTAGGTGCAAGTTCCTGTTGCAGTTGCTTCCACAGACTAATTCCTTCTTGTTCAAAAGCATCTCTTGCTTCTTTACTTGGGAAACCAGATGAAGCTGGATCATCCCAGTTCAACTTTGCATCATAAACGTCTGCCCATTTTTCCAAACGGCTAATAGTCTCTTGACTCAGGGATAGTGTTGCGGGGTCAATGTCACCTGCCTGCTTGGAAGCCCACCATAGTGGGTAGCATCCATAATCTGCCATGAGTTTGATTTTTTCTGGCATACTCACTTTCTCGCTTATTATGGGGAACTTCTGGGGTTTGCACCAACTATATAACCATTATTGCTTACGGTTACACCAATGTAGTGCGTTTTATTATTGAAGGTGAATTCATAAATGGTGCGAGTTTTTCTTTTTCCTTGATACCCGATAATTTTACCTTGAGTAATAGCTGTAATTATCGCATCTGGAATTCGTTCTAGTTCAATTCCTTAGACATCTCCGAAATAGTAATGTTTTGTGGTAAAAGAATATAATAGTATTTTTT
>CAZZXJ010000909.1:0-2286 GCA_964657905.1 uncultured Stigonema sp. | reverse complement strand
CAAGCTTTTCGATGATTCTGAATGGTTGCTTTATTTCCGCGCCCCGTGTACTAGCAGGTTGGGTTGAACGTAGACGCTGCGGAATGTAGGTTAAAAGCCGATAGGACAACAAGAAATGTAACGATGCCATTAGACATCTCCAGAAATTAATTATGCGTTGTCTACAACCCTTGTAGAGACGCGAAATTGCACTTCGTGCCGCAACGCTTACGCGTCTCTACATTGTTTTTCGGAGATGTCCATTGCTGAGAGGTTATTAGTGTGCGATCGCAGATTCCAAACTCACTACTCCCCACTTATTTTTGCTGACACACTTTCAATTAGGACTCGCCTCAGTTCTGCATTGGTTTCTGATAAAAGCCTCTGGGAACACCACTGGTGAGGCGGCAGTTGACCATATTTTTCTGGTAACCTTATCCCATGATAGGCGTATGATCCGGTGTGTGTGTCCTGTCACCTCACCTTCAGCTAAGGTCAGGTGAGCCAGCTTTTTTCCCTCAGTCTGCTGTAGCAATATGACATCGCCTAAGTGGTATGCACAGGAAAATGGAGAGAAGCTAAACCAACGAGTGCAGATGCAATGAGCAAAAAATCACCTATGTCTACATCTCTAGAGCAAAAACAAGCAATCAAGAGCGGTAAGCATGCCTTGGTCATTGGTGGCAGTATAGCAGGTCTGCTGGCAGCAAGAGTGTTAATTAACCACTTTGAGCGGGTGACGATTGTTGAGCGCGATCGCTTACCAGACCAGCCGATGCCGCGTCAGGGAGTCCCCCAATCTAGCCATGTCCATGTGCTGCTTACCCAAGGACAGCGGATTTTAGAACAGCTTTTTCCCGATCTAGAAGCTGAATTGACTGCGGCTGGTGCGCCCACTGTAGACTGGATTGCAGATTGGTTAATGCTTGGTGTTTGGGGTTGGGCACCCCGCTTCCCTTCCGGCTTGGTTGGTCATACCTGTAGCCGCTACTTACTAGAGTGGATGCTTTGCCGTCGTCTGGATGCCTACGACAACCTACAATTTTTGGAAGCAACTCAGGTAACGGAATTGTTGACTGACGGTAATAAATCCACGGTGACAGGAGTACGGCTGCGCAATCTAGACGTGCCCCAGTCAGAAGAGTTAGCCGCCGATCTAGTTGTGGATGCAACAGGTCGCAATTCCTCTATGCCCAAGTGGTTAGTTGCCCTAGGCTATCAACCTCCAAGAGAAACTGTGATTAACTCTTTTTTGGGTTACGCCAGCCTTTGGTATCAGCGCCCAGAGGGTTTTCAGGCAGACTGGCAGGGGGTGACGGTGATGTTCAAGCCCCCAGATCATCCGCGCGGTGGCGTACTTTATCCGGTGGAAGGTAACCGTTGGGTGATCACTTTGGCGGGTGTAGGTCGGGACTATCCGCCTAACGATGAAGCTGGCTTTCTTTCCTTTGCTCGTGATTTGCGGAGTCCCGTGATTTACGAAGCAATCAAAGATGCCCAACCCCTCTCCCCAATCTACAGTTATCGGGGGACAGAAAATCGTTTGTATCACTACGAGCAGCTGTCTAAACTCCCCTCGGGATTGGTAGTCTTGGGGGATGCGGCGTGTGCCTTCAATCCCGTCTATGGTCAAGGCATGACTGTTGCCGCGTTAGGAGCATTAACCTTAGATGAATGCCTGCATCAGCAATTGGGAGGTGAAAAGGGCAGCTTCAAGGGTCTGACTCAGCGGTTTCAGCAGCGACTGGCTAAAGTGAACGCTAACTCCTGGCTGATGGCGACGGGGGAGGATTTGCGCTGGCCAAATACGGAAGGCGGGCAATCAGACAAGATGTCCCGACTTATGCAGCGCTACATAGATCAGGTGCTAATACTTTCGTTAGACCATGGTGAGATCTACCAGACCTTTGGGGAAGTAGTTCATATGCTCAAAGATCCCACAGCACTTTTCCAAACCAGTATCATGTCACAAGTTCTATGGCAGGCTATGGGCAGAATTTTTAATGGTGGTGTTGCAGAGGCTTCGTTCAAAACAGACAGATCTCAAGACAAGAATTATACCTGACATCAGTCATTAAGGGATTTCCAAGTAAAAAAATATCCAACTATTTCTTGTGGGGTGGGCAGGATGCCCACCCCACAATATTGGATAATTTATTTGTTGGAGTTCCCTAATCGACTTCTTGCAAAGGAACGAGCAAAGGAAAATTTAATCGTAGTTTTAGATCAGTTCCATGCGATCGCCCACAATTGTAGGACTTACGCACTATACGCTCTTGAGCATCATGTGTATAACGGAATTCGGTC
>CAZZXJ010000908.1:0-2293 GCA_964657905.1 uncultured Stigonema sp. | reverse complement strand
CTGACTTCTGACTTCTGACTTCTCAATTCTTCTTCAAAAACAATAATCAAATTTAACGCTCAGTAACTTTCACCTTTACATGCGGTTTTTTTAAGGTGGGCTGATTATTAGTTTGGTTGTTAGTAGCGTTGAACATCATTAAACCCGCCTCAGTTTGGTCAGGTTTGCCATCGTCAGGAGGTTGTTCAAGAGTCATAGGAAAAAACCGGATGATTTAGAACTGTCTACAAATTGAGATACACAGCCGTAAATTGCCAATCCGGAAAATAAAAAAATAATTAGCTAAAAGAACCAGATGGGCTGCCGATGGATGTTCTGGGCTTGAACCACACCGCGATTTATAAAATCGCGGATTCTGGCTGAGAATTGGGGTTAACTTTTCGCCCGGACTCCGTGTTCCGGTGTGCAATTGTGCGGCGATCGCGCCATAAACCAATAGTCCCTGCCCAATCTTGGGTTAGGGCAATCACCAGCTTAGGTTGACTCGAACTAGAATTGGGAAAAGTTTACCAGCTTTTGACCCCACTATGCAGACACCACAAATCGGACAAACACCGGGAAAAGGAATGCATTGTCTTTATGAAACCGACTTCTGGGCTTGGACTCAGGAACAGGCTAACCTCCTTCGTCATCACCAATGGACCAAGCTTGACCTGCCCAATTTAATTGAGGAGATCGAATCCTTGGGAAGAAAGGAACGTCAAGAATTGAGAAATCGCTTGAGTGTCTTAATTGGACATTTGCTGAAGTGGGAATATCAGCCGGATCTACGAAGTCGTAGTTGGTTGAATACAATTCGCGTACAGCGTATAGATACGTTTGAACTACTTGAAGAAAATCCCAGTCTCAAGTCCTACCTGGAAGAGGTTCAAGAGAAAGCCTATATCAAAGGAATTGCACTGGCAACTCTAGAAACAAATCTACCCGTCAAAACATTTCCCCAAGATTGCCCTTACATGCTAGAGGATATTTTGAGCGATCGCTTCTATCCAGGTGAACCTGCGAAGGATGAAGTGATGGAATAATGGTTTCTTGGCACAATGCCACAGACTAACAGGAACTTTGGCAACGAATACAAGCCTTGACATGACCCAGTTCAGCTTGACTACATGTCCCACAATGTGGACAGATAAAAGTGCTATGATTGTTTTCCATCCAGCAAGGAACAGCAATAACCTCTCTACCTAAAGTGCGATCTACCCACCCTGGTTGGCGATTTTGGCTTTCTATTCTGTAATATTGCCGATCTCATATGCCTTCATACTTATTCATGATAGTTTCATCCTGAATGATTAGACTTTAGCAATCGCATGAAAAAAGGCGACCAAATTTACATTAACTGTTATTATCGAGGTTTAAAATATACCCATCATGGCATATACTGCGGTGATGGCAAGGTTATTCATTACCATAAAGACAAGATTGGAAGTACTAGTAAGTCAAAATTTAGTAGGGGTAAGAAAATTCATATAAAGAAATACAAAAAGTGTGAACCAGCATCTCTTGTAGTTAAACGTGCTAAATCTAAAAGAGGTGAACAACTCTACAATCTAATTTTCAATAATTGTGAACACTTCGCCTATTGGTGTAAAACAGGTAAGTACGAAAGTAAACAAGTAAATGAAGTTCCAATCAAGATTTTGAATAATTTTTCCAAAAATTTTAAATAAGGAATAAAAAAGATTAGAAGGCTAAAATTTAAAGTACCAAAAATTATTTACACATTGTTATTAAATTCTGGAAATACTAAAGCGAGATGTAAACATTGAAGATGATCCAAAATTTATTGAGTGGGCAATCAACCGATTAAAAAAGCTCCCCACAAAATCCCACGAGTGGCGAGAAGTCGCTCTAGCAATCATGATTGCCACAGGTAGACGACCTGCGGAAATATTGAGCAGTGGGGTGTGCCAGATCGTCAATACCCGTATCAACTGCACAGTCTTTAATTAACTGTCTCAGCTTACCCCAATCTGAGTCCTCTTTTGGTGCTAGCTGTTGGGTGTTGTCCTCTTCTACAAAAACAATGATGACTGGCTGTCCCTCGCGCCCTTCTATTGATTCACTTGGGTGAACCACACCATTTTGAAATGTACCTTTGACTGACAGCATAGCTTTTTTTCCCTTGCTTCTATATAAATTATCATAGAGCCGCGTTGTGGTGAAGTGTAAGGGGACTGGTTGTGCTTTAAGTTAAGGGTTTTCAGCTTTCGCGTCTACTTGCACAATATGCTCTCGCCCAAACGAACGGTCAATTTTAGGACTAGTACCGCTTGGCGGAATTAAAAATTAA
>CAZZXJ010000907.1:0-2294 GCA_964657905.1 uncultured Stigonema sp. | reverse complement strand
CGCCAGTCGCCTCAACGGAGGGAACCTCCGCACAGCGCTGGCTCAAATTTCGCGTATCTACATAGGTTGACGGTAGGTAAACAACTACTGAACCGTATTAGGATAAAAACACTTGCTATAGGGATGATGCGATGTACCAAACTGATCCTCCCCAACCACCACAAGAAACCCTGCCTACTATGTATGATTTGCCTAGTGAATTAGTGGGGGAATCGGGATTGCCAGACGAATTTCATATTTTTCAACCCAGACTGCTTAGCGATACCTGCCAACCTACTAGCTATTCTACTGATGACTTTTTAGTTGCCACTGACCTAAACCTGTATTACGATGTGCGTCATTCTTTATGGTACAAAAGACCTGATTGGTATGTTGTCTTAGGAGTACCTCGCACAACCAATCAAGATGATCTGCGCTTGAGTTATGTCATTTGGCAAGAGGGTGTTGCTCCGTTTCTTGTAGTAGAGTTACTTTCACCTGGTACGGAACAGGAAGACTTAGGAAAAACTCTTAGGGAAGTCAACAAACCGCCAACTAAGTGGCAGGTTTATGAACAAATTTTACGGGTTCCCTACTATGCAGTGTATGACCGTTACACAAATCGACTGCGAGTCTTTCGCATAGAGGGGACTCGTTATCAAGAGTTGTTATTACCTAAGCAACGACTATGGTTAGAAGAGATAGAGCTAGGTTTGGGAATTTGGCGAGGAACCTATGAGGGGGTTACAGGTCTGTGGCTGCGTTGGTATGATGCAAATAATCAATGGATACCCATACCCGCAGAGCAAGCTGAGCAAGAACGCCAACGAGCAGAGCAAGAATACCAACGGGCCGAGAGGCTGGCGGAGTATTTGCGCTCTCAAGGAATTGATCCGGATAGTTTGCTACCAGACGTGAGAAAATGACCTCGTTAATATAGGGGAACTTTTGAGTGTCTAGAGATTCCTGTATCTATAACTAAAGATCCTTGATTGGGGTGATGAATTTAGAGGGGAGGTGCTTGTGTAATATCTGCGATTATATATGGTAACGGACATTATGTAGTGTAAGATAACGCTGTTATTCGGCAGAGTCTGGGAAGTTTGAGAGCTTAGTTGATAATTTATGATTAAGTAAACAAGAGTAGTGAATTGTGTAATATATTGTCAGTAAGTGTGTGGTGTTATGAGTGAGGAGATCGCAATTTCGTTAAACAATGTCTCAAAGTGCTACAAGCGGTATGCTCGTCCGGTAGATCGGTTAAAGGAAATTTTGCTACCTGGGAAGAGCCATGCTCATGAATTTTGGGCATTACGAGATATTAACTTAGAGGTTACTAAAGGAGAGACTGTAGGGATTATTGGTCAGAATGGGTCTGGAAAAAGTACACTGCTGCAAGTTATTGCCGGAACGCTAACACCGACGACAGGGGAAGTACAGGTTAATGGGCGGGTTTCGGCGTTGTTGGAACTTGGTAGCGGGTTTAATCCTGAGTTTACTGGGCGGCAAAATGTATTTTTTAATGGGCAAATTTTAGGCTTAAGTCGAGAAGAGATAGAAGCTAAGTTTGATGAAATTGCTGGGTTTGCGGAGATCGGCGATTTCATTGATCAGCCAGTTAAAACTTATTCTAGTGGGATGGTCGTAAGATTAGCATTTGCGGTCGCTGCGCATACAGAACCTAAAATTCTGATAGTAGATGAGGCATTGTCTGTAGGTGATGCGAGATTCCAAGCTCGTTGTATGAAGCGAATTCGCCAGATGAAAGAGCGAGGAATAACTCTTCTATTCGTTTCTCACGATTCTGGAAGTGTCAAGATGCTGTGTAAGAGTGCAGTACTGATGAATCACGGAAGGATATTGGAGATAGGCAAACCCAAGGAAGTGGTAAATCATTATATTGCTTTATTAAGCTCAGACACAAATGAAGTGGAGGTGGAGGAAATAAAATCTATTGAAAGTCATGAGGATTTTATCAAAGGGAATCAAGAAGATTCTCTGCATAGGCATGGTAACCAACTAGCTGTTATCAAAAATGTTAAGATTTCGGATTTAAATCAAAAAGAGATAACTAAGGTAGAGACAGGAGCGACTTTACAAATAGAAGTTTTACTGGCAGCAAAAGCAGAATTATCAGACTTAATTGTGGGGATTTCGATTAGAAATATTATGGGATTGGTCATGTATGGAACAAATACTAAATTACAGGATGTCAAATTACCAAAATTAAGTGAACGTCAGCAATTAACAGTCTGTTTTCAAGTTCCCTGCCATCTAAATAAGGGTGTTTACACAGTGACAGTAGGTGTACATTC
>CAZZXJ010000906.1:0-2296 GCA_964657905.1 uncultured Stigonema sp. | reverse complement strand
GCTAATCTTAGGAAAGCTGACCTTAGTAGTGCTAATCTTAGGAAAGCTGACCTCACTAGGACTGACTTTAGTGCTGCCAATCTCAGTGTTGCTGATCTTAGCAGTGCTGATCTCTATAAAGCTGAATTTAGTGGATCTGACCTTAGTGAGAGTAATTTGAATAGAATTCAAGCTTTAGAAACAAATTTCATTGCAGCAAAGCTTACAGGTGCTTGTTTAGAAGACTGGAATATTAATAGCGCTACAATACTTGACGATATAGATTGTCAATACGTTTATCTGAAAAATAATCAACAAGAACGCCGCCCCAGCAGTGGTAACTTTGCACCAGGAGAGTTTACGAAACTATTCCATAAATCCTTAGAAACCGTAGACCTAATTTTTCGCAACGGCATTGATTGGGATGCTTTTGCTTACTCGTTTAAGAAAGTAGAAGTTGAAAACCGAGGCGTTCAACTAGATGTCCAAAGCATTGAAAAGAAGGGGGATGGTATTCTTGTAGTCAGGGTTAGCGTTTCTCCTGATACTAACAAAGTAAAGATTCATGGCGACTTCATGCAAGGCTATGAATTTGCTCACAAAGAGTTAGAAGCACAGTTCCAGATTAGGCTTGAGGATAAAGATAAAGAGATTAATAGATTATTTTACCTATTAAATAAAGCAAACGAACAACTGGGTGAAGTACCAAAACTATTAGCTGAGAATCCAAGAAAAGTTTCTAATTATTACCAACAAAACTCCCAGTTTGCAAGTGGAGTTGTGGATGCCGAGACAGTTCAAAGCCACCAGATAGGTGGGGAGATCTGTAATGCGGACAACCCAGAATAGAAAAAATCCGAATAAATTTATGCCAGAATCAGAATTTTTCTGGAAAGGAACTCTGGTCAGCTGTTGTTAAACACAGGCAAAAGCTGCAATGGAGAAAAATGATGGAGGCATTAACGATCGCTGCTACTATGTTATCTTTGAGTTCTTTAATTTTCGTAATGCTCTTCTTGGCCATTGACGACCACATGCAATGCTAAGGTTTATAGTGACGTTATACGAACACATGAACTAGCATTTCAAGCTTTGCAAGAAGAACGCAAGGCTAAAGAGGCTTTAATTGCTATTCAGGAAGCACTGTTAGTCAAGTATGAAGGGCAGATTAATCAGCTAATGGGCATAGTTGAGCAACAAAGACCATTTCAACAAACCTTTTATTTACAAAATGCTCAGTTTGCTGGTGGCTTCATCAATGCTGAAACAGTTCAAAGCCATCAGATAGGTGGAGATATTTACAAGAAAGACAAATAAAAACTTCCAGATTAAACCATGCCAGAGTCAGAAGACCCAAAAAATGCCGATCGCAACTCCCAGTTTGTTGCTGAGGTTCATCAATGCTGACACGGTGAATGCGAGAGCGCATAGGTGGTGATATCTGGAATTTTTTCTTTGAGCAGCAGCTAGCACTCTTACCACATGTCCTTAAGAGATGGGGCTTGACAGTCTCCTAGACCAGGGCGAAGTTCATCTGGTTCCACAATTCCCATCGCCACACTGGCTTCATCACAATGCCAAAAAGGGTCGAATTAAGGAGCATCACTTTGCCCACACAGGAGAAACTTGCCGCGCTGTTGCCTCGCGCACTCTTCAAGATATACCCACACTACCACTCTATGACAAATTTAATCTAGAGCTTACAGGTGATGAGCTTTCATGCTTAAAGAAGTTTTGGAATGGCGGTCAGGTGAGCTCTTCAGCACTGAGTTGGTTAGCGTCTAAGGGGCTATTGGAATGGAACTCCTACAAAGGTAGGACTGGTGGTTACGAAATCACGAAGTTGGGCAAGATTCCTCTTGGTGAGTTATCTCTGATGCTATTCAACCAGGTGCAGGAGCCAATATTACTTGACAAGTTGGTAAGTCTACAGCGGTCTGCACTTGATGCTTATGATGCAGATTACCCAAATTTACAACAGCGACTGACCGATTTGAGACTTTACCGCACACAGATCAGACGCATCCTTTCAAATACACTGTATTTCTTAGAAATTCAAGCTAATGGCGAAACTCTGTACAAGATTGGTGTCACCCAACGATCTATCCAAGAGCGTGTGACTGAAGTGCACTGCCGACTGCAATCGCATTATGGAAGCGTCACTATCAAAGTATTGGGCACTTGGTCACACAGAGGCAATGTTGAGCTTTACTTCAAACATCGTTACAAAGAGTTCAACCACCATATTGGCAGTCTGACTGAATATAGCGGTTCTCACTTGAGTGAAATACAGTGTGGGAGAATGGAGTAGATCAAT
>CAZZXJ010000905.1:0-2298 GCA_964657905.1 uncultured Stigonema sp. | reverse complement strand
TTTTAAAGCAAGCATTAACTAAGCTGAAGCAATGGCGAAAAGTTGAACCAAAAACACCAAAGGAAAAAGCTTTGGCTCAAGCTCTACCAGATATGATCAAAAGGATCGAAGATGTTTTAAGTGATGAGAAATCAGAGAGTTAAGTCATCTTTTATTAGAGGATGCTTTTGGTTTGAAATATCATTTTTCAATTAATCTAGGACAAGAATCAATACCCTCACCTATTTAAATCAAATGACACAAGCTTTATCTAAACCAGTAACCATTGAAGAATTCGCTGCATGGTATCCCGTAAATTCAGAACGTAGCTATGAACTACATAACGGAGTAATTGTTCAAATGCCTTTACCAATTGGTGAACATGAAGAGGTGGTTGGTTTTTTGGTAGAAGAAATTGTAGCAGAATACCGACGCTTAAAGCGGACGTACTTTATCCCCAAAACGGTTTTCGTTCAACCACCTCTAAGCGAATCAGCTTATTCACCAGACATTTTGATATTAAATCGACCTAACTTAGTAAATGAACCTATTTGGAAAAAGGAATCGATTATTACTTTAGTTGAGTCTATACCTTTAGTGGTTGAAGTAGTAAGTACTAATTGGCGTGATGATTATCACAAAAAATATGCCGACTATGAAGAAATGGGAATACCAGAATACTGGATTGTTGATTATGCTGCTAATGGTGGTAGAGAGTTTATAGGTAAGCCTAAACAACCTACTATTTTGATTTGCTCTTTAGATGAAAATGAGTATCGCGTTAGTAAATTTAGAGGAAACGACCGCATAGAATCACCAACATTCCCTGAGTTGAACTTGACCGCACAACAGATTTTTCAAGCTGGAAATAACGCATAAAGGAACCGGGTAATAAATACGATTGGACTTTTGCTCAGCGCTTGAAAACTGAGATTATCCGGCTCTTCCCCCAAAGTACAGCTTCTTTAATTCTTCTGGGGAGAGAATTTTCCCTTGTCCGTTTCGGTTGACCTTCATTTGTCTATTGTTGGTGGATTCCACCAAACTGCTATTTCGTGTAAGCTACCAATATAAGATAGATTTACCCAAAATGAAGGTCAACGGCAACGGGCAAGGCAAAATAGTAACCGTAGAAGAACTGCGGTTACTATTTACGGATGGATTGGTTACACCACGCGATCGTGCTTTGTTTGGCATCTGCCTCTACACTGGTTGCCGTGTTAGTGAAGCCCTAGCACTCCAGACCACTGATATGAAGTCTGGTACTATCACTTTTCGCAAGTCTACCACCAAAGGTAAACTTAAGACTCGTGTTGTGGATATCCAGGCAGGACTAGCAGAGATATTGGCAGAATATCACCCCAGCCCTGGGCGTTGTTCCCTGGCTTACGGGGCGTAACTGAGCGGATGACGCGGTTTGCAGCTGACAAGATTCTCAGGAATGCTTGCAAGCGTGTTGGCTTGGTCGGTGTCAGTACCCACTCGTTTAGGCGAACAGCATTAACCATGATGTCCAGCGCTGGCGTACCGTTGCGGCATATCCAGGAAATCAGTGGTCACAATGAATTGGGGACTTTGCAGCGGTATTTGGAAGTTACTTCAGAGCAACGGAAGAAGGCTGTTTCAGTGATTGGGTTTTGAGGGCAAACGCGACTAGAGCAACTTTGAACACAATAGTAATTCCAAATTCAAAAAGCCACAATCCTAATGAAGAAGATTTTGATTCTATCAGCTAATCCCACGGACACAAATAAGCTGCGCTTGGATGAAGAAGTACGGGAAATCCAGGAAGGGTTGCGACTAGCCAGAAATCGAGAGCAGTTTGAAATGATCACAAGGTGGGCAGTGCGTCCACAGGATTTACGCCGCGCGCTTTTGGAACACGAGCCTCAGATCGTCCACTTTTGTGGTCATGGGTCAGGAAATCAAGGTTTGGCATTAGAAGATAATACTGGACGAATGCATCTGGTGAGTACGGAATCACTAGCAACGCTATTTAAGTTATTTAAGAACAAGGTTGAGTGTGTTCTGCTCAACGCCTGCTATAGTCAGGTGCAAGCAGAAGCAATTTACCAAAATATTAACTATGTGATTGGGATGAACCGGGAAATTGGAGATCGGGCGGCAATTGATTTTGCCGTGGGCTTTTATGATGCCCTCGGTGCTAACAGATCCTATGAAGAAGCTTATGCATTCGGCTGTAGTGCTATAGACTTAAATAATATTCCCGAGTCTAATATTCCGATAATTCACAAAAATCCATTTCATGAAGACCCAATAACCACCATTCTAGAGGAACTATCCCCAGTACTAACTACT
>CAZZXJ010000904.1:0-2302 GCA_964657905.1 uncultured Stigonema sp. | reverse complement strand
GCGATAGCGCAGCGATCTTCCGGTACTCCGGCGTCGGAACGAGCGTCAGGGACTTCGTTTGTATAGCCGCGATTTCTAATCGCCAGGTATATTTGCAAAGGTGAGATGCTCCCGCATGAATGTGAATGCGAAATTCGATGCAGGCAAATTAAACAATGTGCTTGTTGTTCCAACCGTGAGAAGCGGTAGTTGACATCAGTGTTTAATTTCCAAATTTAGGATATAGGATCCTAGTTGGACTTTTCCTGCCCACAATTCGTATTCTAGCCGTAAATGCTCTGGTAAAGGATATCCGTTGAGCTTCAGGTTACGAGTAAAATTACGTAAGCGAATTGGGTCGTTAGGTTGCAATGACTCTGTTGGCAACCAATAACGACTAACTCCATAAACGCCCTGTTCCCAGAAGTGACGATAACTCAACTGAGCGTTACCTTGCATGGTCATGATCACCCGGTAGGAGGAAATTTCCAGCCATAAGATCCTCGGACCATTGGGGACATGAGTGTTGCTCCTTTCTTGGTGTAAACGCCCAGAAAAAGGCTTATTGGAAATGAGCAGATCTTCATGACTTTGGGGGTTAGCCACTTCGCTGCTTTTAACAGGTGGTGCTGTCAATAGTAAATGAAACCGATCGCGATCTTTTTGATACAGTGTTGCAGCAGTTTCTAGAACAGACCAAACTGGCAGGTCTGTGGAAATCAGTGATAGTAAGACGGGCTTGCGGTGATGAGTCAGCATGGGAGGCGGCTATGAAATGAAATCAATCAATACTGATAGAGCTAGGAGGTCAGGGAACACGATAGGATACTAGCGCAGTCACACGCCAGTTTATCCTAATGTCGGCTTCTGTTATAACCGTAGAAACCAAAGAAAACGTTTCTCACAACTTAATTATCCAGCCACCCCCTTCCGGGTTGTCTTTACAGGGTCGTATCCGGGTTCCGGGGGATAAATCAATCTCTCATAGAGCTTTGATGTTGGGCGCTATAGCCCAAGGAGAAACCCAGATCCAAGGACTACTCTTAGGAGAAGACCCCCGCAGTACAGCTAGCTGTTTTCAAGCTATGGGGGCTGAAATTTCGGAACTGAATACAGAATTAGTGCATGTCAAAGGTATTGGTTTGGGGAATTTACAAGAACCGACTGATGTGTTGAATGCTGGTAACTCTGGTACCACTTTGCGACTGATGCTAGGACTTTTGGCATCTCATCCCCAGGGGTTTTTTACGATCACGGGCGACGGTTCCTTGAGATCGCGCCCTATGTCCCGTGTTGTCAAACCTTTACAACAAATGGGAGCACAAATTTGGGGACGACTTGGTACGACACTCGCACCCTTAGCAGTTCAAGGACAATCTCTTAAACCAATTCACTACAATTCTCCCATCGCCTCCGCTCAAGTTAAATCCTGTATTCTGCTTGCGGGTTTGACAGTTGAGGGACAAACTACCATTACTGAACCTGCCTTATCCCGCGATCATAGCGAACGGATGCTACGGGCATTTGGAGCTCAACTTGTTCGCGACCCACAAACCAACAGCGTTACCATTCATGGTCCGGCTCAACTTGTCGGACAAAAAGTGATTGTACCAGGGGATATCAGTTCAGCCGCCTTTTGGTTGGTCGCTGGAGCAATTATACCAGATTCTGAACTAGTGATTGAAAATGTGGGTGTTAATCCCACGCGCACTGGCATTTTAGATGCTTTAACAATGATGGGAGCAGATATCCAGCCAGAAAATCAGCGTGAAGTTGCTGGAGAACCAGTAGCTGATTTACGGGTGCGTTCCAGTCGTTTGCAAAGCTGTACCCTTGCTGGGGACATCATACCCAGGATGATTGATGAAATTCCAATTTTGGCAGTGGCGGCGATTTTCGCCCATGGAACCACAACAATTCGGGATGCAGCTGAGTTGCGGGTAAAAGAAAGCGATCGCATTGCTGTCACGGCGCAGCAACTTAATCAAATGGGGGCGCAAATACGCGAATTAGCCGATGGTATGGAAATTACTGGCGGTACTCCCTTAACTGGTACTGATGTAGATAGTCATACAGATCATCGCATTGCCATGAGCTTGGCAATTGCTGCTCTCAATGCTTCTGGTACTACCACAATTCATCGGGCAGAAGCTGCCTCTGTATCTTACCCAACATTTAACGCTACGCTGCAACAAGTTTGTGGATGATGGGCATGGGGCATGGGGCATGGAATTTTCCTTTGCTTCTTCCTAATACCATGCGATCTAAGGAGCAATGCCCCAAAGCAGTGCGAAAAATCAGCAATTGACAAACAGGCGATCGT
>CAZZXJ010000903.1:2026-2311 GCA_964657905.1 uncultured Stigonema sp. | reverse complement strand
GGGCTGATTTATAGTTATGAGGATAGTTGTATTCAACATTTCTCGCTCCGGCTCATCCTTTACTTCAACGGTTACATTCCCTGGAATTATGCCCGTTTCCTCGACTACGGCACTGAGCGCTTATTCCTTCAACGTGTAGGTGGTCGCTATCGTTTTATTCACAAAATGCTGCAAGACCACTTTGCCAACATGGAGCTTAAGTCACCTCAGCCATCTGATGTTGCTGACTACTACTGTAAGCGGGGGTGGGCTTACTACGACCTAAAAGACCACGACCGCGCCATT
>CAZZXJ010000903.1:0-1926 GCA_964657905.1 uncultured Stigonema sp. | reverse complement strand
GCTGACTACAACCAAGCAATTAAACTTGACCCCTCCTTCGCCTGGGCTTACAACAGACGAGGGATTGCTTACTACGACCTAAAAGACTACGATCACGCCATTGCTGACTACAACCAAGCAATTAAACTTGACCCCTCCTTCGCCTGGGCTTACAACAACCGAGGGTGGGCTTACTACCGCTTAAAAGACTACGACAGCGCAATTGCTGACTACAACCAAGCCCTAAAACTTGACCCTAACGACCCTGACACTTACAACGGACGAGGGTATACTTACCTTGATAAGGAAGACTACGAACACGCTTTAGCTGACTTCAACAAAGCTGTCCAACTTAATCCTAACGATGCTAACGCTTATGATAGTCGATGTGAGGCATACCGTAGGAAGGGAGATAATGATAGCGCCATTACTGACTGTAACATTGCCCTTCAACTTGACCTTACCTTCACTAACTCTTACTACAACCGAGGGTTTGCTTACAAAAATAAGGGTGATTTTGATAAAGCCCAAGAAGACTTCAAGAAAGTCCTGGAATTAAACGATGATATTGAACTAAGCCAAAAAGCTAAACAACATCTGCAAGAGTTAGGCAAGTTTTAGCTAGCGAACGGCATCCCATTTACACTAAATCAATACTTTGAGCCGCCTATTCCACGAAATCCTAATTAGGTGTAGAAGGGGGATCCTCGTCTTAATTTCTCGTGCAGAGGAGTGACCGGAACGTTGCTGCAGATCCTCCATGCCTCTTCTGTCAGGTTAGAGTCTAAGACATAGCTTGACAAGTGTCTTGAAATTCAAAAAACCACCCTATTCTGACATGCTGGAGCGATGGTGGGTAGTGTAAGGATAGGGTGTACCCTAAATTGACACTCTTCTGGCAACAGTGCCCTTTTTTCCGTTTTACCAACTTTTGATGATTGGGTATCGGGTGAGGCATCCAGAGCAGACATACGGCTCAGATCGACAGAATAAGGGTTCAGGTTCCCCCTAGGGCAGCCAGATTTTTTCGTTTTACCAGCTTTCGGTTATAAGTTGGTATTTACAAAATATTATGCGTCGGATTCTGACTGTTCTGGTATAAAATCTATTCAGTCAGGGATTATGTTTTTTAACTGCTGCAATTTTGATGAAATCTACAATTAAGGCAGTTTTTGATTTCTTTAATCAGAAATTTGGCTCTTGGTGTCGTGTCACGCAAGTACGCTCACTTGCGGTAATTAGTTAATTAGGGGCTATTTAATCAATGAAAAGCTTTTTTGCTCAAGCCGCAGCGCAGGTAGCGACTAGTTTAACACTCTGTGCGACTTCCATCGTTGCTTCTACTAATCTGGCTCAAGCTGCTGATTTAACATTTAACTGGAAGGGTGAAGCCGGTTATTCGGTTTCTGGCTCATTCAGCTACGATGAAACCACTACAAGAGCCATAATTTCCGAAAGTGGTGCAGGATCTACAAAAGCTTTGGAGTCATTATCAGTTTCTTTTTTCAATCCATCACAGCAATTGATTGGAAGTGGTTTGGAGGTTGTTAATGGTGTATCTAGCAATCAGGCTTTCGAGTTTAACTTTGACACGACTACAGGCAATTTCTTTGGGGCTTTTGATGTAGGGACTGGTACTGGCATAGGTGATGTTTTTATTAGCAATGTTGAAGCTCCCGGTGGGATATTCATCTCTCCAGGACAGACCTATTATCTTTACCAAAATGTTACACCAGACAATGGTCAATTACTCGATTCAAGTACGAATCGAGTTAAAGCATCTGCGGTTCCTGAACCGACAACAGTTTTGGGAATCCTGGTAGTTGGCATGTTGGGTGTTGCTCTTTGCAGCAACAGAGTTGCATTCTTCTCAAGGAAGCCAAAGAAAATTTGGCGTTGCAGAATAGAAATATGAATTAGGGCGATCGCTATGAAATGTCCAAGGTG
>CAZZXJ010000902.1:0-2314 GCA_964657905.1 uncultured Stigonema sp. | reverse complement strand
GTACCAGCACCTCAAAGATAAGGAGTCACAGATGGAGCAGTAAGGGAGTGCAATCGCATCCGATTCTAGAGGAAGTGAAATGTCACTCTTGTAGCATAATCGCCATTAATTGAATATTTCGATCTACTGACTTTGCAAGAAGTGCTTTGAAATTGCAGTAGGGGTGAAATTGCCATAGACTGCACTTGCTTGACAATACCATCTCCCTGAATAATCATCTGGGAACGTGACTTTATTAATTCTTGTATCTGCGGACAACCTAGAAATTGAGTCAGTTCTGTTAAAGCAAAAAGAAATTCTGTGTTTAATTTATCTAAAGATGGTCGCAATATCTGGTTTAAGTCTGGCACGTGAGGAAAAGATTTAATTCCTTGCTTTTGCCAGTTTTGGAAATCAACTGCTTGGATAAGTTTTCCTGCTTCTATTTGTGCTTGAAAAAATGCTGCAACTGTATCGGGTTCTAGGCTATATATTGTTGCTTGTTGCCTAACCTTTAATAATAACTCTTGTTCACGCTTTCGATCCTCGATAGGACGTTTATGATTCCATTTCCACCGGGCTACATCATGTGCAATTAGCAATCGCTGCTGGATCAATTTTAGTAATTTATCTACACTCGTGATACCTTGAGGATTTACTGATTGTAACAACCCAGAGTTCTTGGCAGCAAAATCTAATTTGAAGCTGGCAGCGACTACTCTACTACTGAAAAAAAGCCCAAAGAAAATTATCATAATAATTGATTGGACTGCACAAAGTGTGTGAGAAGTGTTGCATAGATGGGAAAAGCTAGGGTTAGAGGGACTGTGGTCTAAACCAAGGCGGGGAGGAAAATCAAGGTGCTTGGAAGCTAACATAGTGTTCTTAGAAGAATGTTTAGAGAAAGAACCACGTACATACAACAGCGTTCAATTAGCCCAAAAATTGGAACAAGAACGCTCGGTCAAATTAAGTTCTGACTGGTTAAGACAGGTACTAAAAAAAAAGGAGAGCCAGTGTGTTGGGGAGACACTGCGTTGCGCGGGTTCCCAAGGCACTCCGTTGGGCGGCTTTGCCGACTTGTTCGCTCTTAGCGTTCCCGTTCGCGTTAGCGTCTCCGTCAGGAGAAGGGTAGCAACTGGCGTGGTCATTTGGAAACGGACTTTTAATAGCCATAAAGGAAAACAAAACCCAGTAGTACAGCTTCTTAAACAAGCAGACTTGGAAATGTTGGAATTATCTGCGGCAGGGACACGAAATAGATTTAAAATTGATACCGCCAGCCTAAGAGAAAATGTCATAATCCCATAGAACTTGCGTGCCATTAATCGCAACATTAAATTTGCGCTTTCCAACCGAGTCCCAGAAGTGTTCGTTAAAGTGAAGTTTGACACTCCTTGAGCCAACATCACCTCATGTTGAGGGTAATGCTCCGGGTGGTCCGAGAATTTCATCGCCGAGCTCGGTGGAAATGCGATCAAACAGCGCCATGTCCGGTGCTTCTTTTTCATCTACTGTACCAACTGCTGCGATTAACCGAGCAAAGCCACTCGGTGCAGCAACGACCAATCCGCGAGCTGGCCGATCGCTAAGTGCAGCGACTACGTGGGGTGTGCCAGCAGGAATCAGGAAGCTTTCACCAGCATTCAGCACAACCTTGTTTTCACCTGCCCAGACAGTGAACTCGCCTTCTAGCACGTAGAGTTGTTCGGAATAACGCGTGTGGCGATGGGGGGGTGTTTGTGTACCGGGAAGAAAGTAGCCTTCGATGAGATCGTACTGACCTCCTGTAGTGGTGTGATCGGCAATGATGTTGAGGCGAGAGCCAAAAAGCCAGAGAGATTGTGCCATTAGATTACTCCTGTTGATTAATTGCTTGTGTAATAAGCAGTAATTTTGGTTATGTGGTTAAGAACCAAAAAACTTAATGACTTGCAGTGATAATAGCTGCCATCAACTGCTCAATATTCCAGCGATGCCTGCGGCGGGCTACGCCTACGCTATACCGAATTCCATTAATAAACAGTGCTGGGGCAGCTGTTACTCCACTGTGTAATCCACTTTCAATATCTTCATGGACGTTAGTGAGCAACTAAACGTTTACATACTTTTGTTGAAGCTTTGGAGGCTTTCCGTACAAATATATGCAATTAACTCTAACTTGTCGTCCCCTAAAAGTTGAAATTTTTGCTCAATAGAGTGATTGATAAATCAGTCCATCTCAAAATGGAAGGTTGCCTCCAACTAAAGTTGGAATCCAAATTTCAACTTTAGTACAACTTATTTACAAATTGACAATCCCTCGTTTAACAGCAATAATCACGGCTTGAGTGCG
>CAZZXJ010000901.1:584-2314 GCA_964657905.1 uncultured Stigonema sp. | reverse complement strand
CCATGCCCATTAATTACGTTTACCTATACCGACTTACGTAGAATTCTCGATTAATGAGGAAGTTTACCCTTCATTTTGGAATTGGCACGCTTCGTACCAGATCACAGAGAAAATGGGGCATTGCTGGGAAAATCCCATGCCCCATGCCCCATGCCCATTGCTTAAATCCTTAGAGAGTTCGCAGTTGTTCGTCGAAATCCGGTTTTTTAGTAAACCAAAAAGCTCTTGGTTTGCCGTAACTCGGTTCTTCAGCACCGCCAAACCAAAAGTCTAAAATTTCTTTTGCCTGCAACATTAGTGTATTATTATTTACACATTACTTGCCGCATCTTACGCATATTGGCAGGCAATTCAAGATTCATCGCTTGTTGAATGAAAATTGACGGTATGGGGATAGTAGGAGTAGCTTGCACAGTATACGTAAGTAAAGTGCCACCACTATAGTCTTTTAACTCTAAATCGGCATTAAAATCGTGAAAACTCCCTTTTTCCAATCGGAATTGAATTTTCTGCCCAAGTTCTTCTACTACATCAAGGTAAATTTCCACTTGAGCCGTAAAAAATAAAAAGGCTTTTTGAGCAGCTTGATACAGACGCTTGACCTCGCCTCGTTGCAAAACTTCACTTTTGGTAACGTCGGGAAAATATTGCACCCAACGGGGGTAATCAGTTAGTTGCTGCCATACATGCGATCGCACCAATGGCACGTACATCCAGGCGGTGACAGCACCACCCCAAGCAGTATACGGTTGCGGTTGCACTAAAATTTCACCCTGCATCAGCAACCTTTGTTTTTCCTGACTCCAAACCATCTCTGATCCTCTGGAAACCGCGTCTACGATAAAATACGCACACATATATCAGTCACTCCTCAACACATCCACTTTAGGCATTTAAACTGGAAAATATTTGATTTAAACTCATCGCACCCCTAAAAGGAGTGGGATTTCGTGGGCATGGGGCATGGGGTGCGTTACCTATGCCCACTTGGCCAAACGGCCTCGCGTCGATTCCTCCCACCCCAACAAGGAGTGGGATTCGGAGCCGTTTTCTTTGATTGAGTTTAACCTACTAAATCTAGTTCTAGCTCAACAGATAAATATTGTTTGTAGAAACACCAGAATTCATGTCATTTTTACAGAAGATTATCTAAAAATATATATAGCAATCCTATTAGACAGGTGAAAATGCGTTGCCTCAGAAACCGGATTTCTCCGCGTTCACGAATCATTTAGGATTGCTATATTTTTTATTACTATAGCTATAAAAACGTAAAATACGCTCACAAGTTGCAGTCCTCCGTGTCCTGTATTACAATTATGTATAATTATGTAGTTGCGACATAGGCACGGTTGTTATAGCGGTTTTCATTTAAGTCGAATACATGGAGCGTCCCTGAATATGGTATTATATCTGTCATTGCTGTGGCTAATCTGTATAAATCCCTATCAGGGATTGAAATAAAAGGAAATTAGGTGAGCCAATTTTTGAGGACATAAGATGAATTCTTCTCAATTAAACCGCAAACTAACCCAGGCATTCGGCATATTTCTCGGTATTGCCATAGCTGTGTGGGTACTGAGGGGTTTTGGTATTCTAACTAACATCCCAGGAGGAGTTATTTTGCTATTTTTGCTAGGGGCGATCGCTATGGGGATTGTTAGTTATGTGCAAAAAACCTGGTGGCGTTTCTAAATTTAATTAGGAGTCAGAAGTCAGAAGTCAGAAGT
>CAZZXJ010000901.1:0-574 GCA_964657905.1 uncultured Stigonema sp. | reverse complement strand
TGACTCCTGACTCCTGACTCCTTTAAGATGGCATAAAAGCATCTGATCTCCCCAACACAGCCATGTCTTCCGCATCTAATTCCACTGGTGTCCCGCTGCGAATTAATTCGGCAAAGTCTTCATTGGGAACCATAATAGTCAGCATATACAAGCGACTAGAACCTGTATTTTGAATCAAATGAGTACCAGTAGGAGGTACTAATAAACTGTCTCCTGCTTGAATTGGGACAGTTTTGCCGTCACAAAATGCTATTCCTTCTCCTTTGAGGATAAAAAACATTTCCACTGCCCACTGATGGCGATTTGGCGGTGTTTTCCCACCAACATCAAAAATTTCCACGCAACAAGTCAAGGAAGTATTAGCACTTGCTGTATCGAATATAATCGCTAAGCGATTTGTATCATCGGGACTGATGCGATATGCTTGGTAATCTTTTGGAGATTTGACAACAGCAATCACACAACTAGCAGCGTGCATTATTTATGTCCTCCTGTTTGTTCTTTATTTGTAGCAGTTTTCTGACAAATCGCGAATACATCTGGCGTCACAGAATGTGGGATCGGAATCTAAGTA
>CAZZXJ010000900.1:0-2315 GCA_964657905.1 uncultured Stigonema sp. | reverse complement strand
TTACAACCGATTAAATACTTGGAGAATAGGGAGTAGGAAAGCAGTCATTGATCATCTTTCCCCCATGCCCCATGCCCAAATGAGACTACCCCTTCAGAAGAATCAAGGCTCCCCAAGCCTCTGCTGCGACTGCCAAGACCGTAGACCAAATGGGATGAGGGCTGTTAATGGTTTTACCGCTTTGAGTTCGCAAAGTTTGGATGTCGATCCAAGGTGTTGCACCCCGTCGCAACCAACCTGTAATGATAATTTGCCTACCAACCCAGTCTTGGGGAAAGACTGGCTGTCCCAGCCAGGAAATATGATGTAATTTCACTAAACCTGTACTGCATTGCAGGATTAAGTCTTGGCCCAAGTAGTTGCTAGTGCCACGACGACCTAACAGCTTACCCACAAGACGTACGCTAACGCTGTCAATCGGGAGGGCTGTTGGGTTAGCTAACAGGCTGGGTAGGTGGTCATCAGTTTGCACACTCGCTGATTTGATCTCTGGAAAAAAAGAATTGATCCGGATCAAAATACCGATGCTAAAGCCAATCAATAGGCAACCTGTCATGAAAGACCAATTGTCGTATATCCACTTGAGATTCAAAAACTTGAGTGTGAATGCCATTTGCCAACCCAGCCAAATCAGACCTGCAAACACAACACCCAAAGGAATGCCCAAAAAAGGAGCGATTTGCAGAAAAAAGGACTGAGGCTTGACCACGACAGGCTGTTGGCGCTCTAGATACAATTCCGGATCTAGATGCCAATTGCGGGCTATTGACGAGAGGCGTTGCAGCCGATCGCCTATTAAGGGATGGGTATTGTTAATTACGAACCACCAGCGGTAGGGATTGAGACACTCCCACATCAAGAATGATTCAAAGGTAGTATGAGGAACAATACTACCCAAACAGATACTCTGTTGGTAGCCGACTGGTGCCAAAATGTTCAGACTTTCCAACTGCCAACTGGTTTGTTCTTCTTTTTGAACATCATTGGCAATGCCAATGGCAATTTTGAGTAAAGCACGAACGAGACCATTGGGATTGCCGGTGATACTGTTGCTGAGACGATCACTATAGTAAAGCCGTAGTTGAGACAACCAAAAAGCCGGAACCGTCAGCAAAAACCAAACTCCATAGGCGAGGCTTGCCATGATTCCCATAACAAAACGCCAAATTTGCTCTTGTGTTCTGTCTCCCCATTGGGAAAATTGCTGGTATAGCCTGTAAGCTGGAATCGTGAAGAGCAGCACCAAAGACATTACCACAAAATCCCAGTGAGCTATATGTCCTAGCTCCAATGCGTAAATTGTGGCAATTTCATCGTCCGCCAGTTGCTCTAACAGCCCTTGACTCACCACAATTCGGGCAGTGCGGGGTAGATTACCATAAGTCAAAGCCACTGGTGCCGAGATTGGCAAAATACGAAGTTTCGGTAACTGCCAGCCTTGCTGTTGACAACAGCGTTGCAGCAACCGCACAGCCTCTCGACTGTGCTTATTCAGAGTCTCATTGGACAGTTGTCGCTGACCATATAAGTCTGACAGTAACCAATCCAACAACCAAGGGCACGAGCAGATTGAGATGACAAGCACTAGCAGTACGAATGGGTTCGGATTACTATATAAAAGCTGTATTGGCTGCAAAAATAGTAATTTTACTAATATATAGTTGATGAATGTCATTGCCAACACTAGCAGGAGCCGTATTACCCAAAACAGAGCAAAGAATGTTCCTGCCATCAGCAGCCGTAAAGGTATTAAGTTAAGCTTTTGCAGAGGTTGCCATACTTTAGCTCGTCTTGCTTGCCGCCAATAAATTGTCAGCGCTTTAGCCTTGGCGCGATCAGATTGAGGAGTCAAGGGGGATGAGGGGGAATCATGATTTTTCGCTTGCTCCCTCATCTCCCCAGGCTCCCTCATCTCCACATCAAAGGGGACAAACCCAGTTACATTATCAGTTTTTGGTGTTTGTGCATTTTGAGGGGGTTTTGTCAACTGCTGTAGCGAGCGGACTGCCCACTCTTGAACTTGCAGATTCTGACTTTGAGTGAGAGTTTCGCACAAAGCGATCGCATGAGCCACCTCACCACTACGCGCATAAGCCACGACTAAACCGATCTGGGCTTGTAAACCAGATCTGGCGTCGCCTTCTGTGGTAGCAACGGCTTGGAGTATCGCTAACGCTTTTTGGTAATCTCCTTGCTTGAGGGCGGTTAAACCAGCATCCAAGGATGGTTCGGGATGTGAAGGCATAGAAATTCCGGTGTTCCAGTCTTTGTTTAACATACCCAGATAGTCGTTAGTTGTTAGTTGTTAGTTGTTG
>CAZZXJ010000899.1:0-2320 GCA_964657905.1 uncultured Stigonema sp. | reverse complement strand
GAGTTTGAAAAAGCAATGGAAAATGAAATTCGACGCGATGCTAGTTTGCTTCAATCAAGAGCCGAGAGGTTATTTGAAGAAGCTGAGGCAATTTTAATCGTGATTGCGGAGCAAGAAAATGGATAAAGAGCAACTACTCTCACATGCCCATCAGGCAGCCTCTCTTAGTCAACAAGCTGTCGCCCTGATCAAAAACGGCGAGTACAAAGAGGGTCATTCTGTCATGCGACAAGCCGTTGAAGCTGGCAAGTCAGCTCAGGAATTACTTAAGGGTGACAAACTTGAACTTGGTTTGTCACGTTTGCAGGAAACACAAAGTTAGCTATTAACTTACAACTTGTGCTGATATAGCGCTGTGGATCGTACCGCGCTTCTTGCATTCTGCGTGCTCCGCACATCAACACGACGGAACCGCCACCGCCGGAATCGTAGTCAGCGACGCCCAATAAGAGCGTCCATGGAAGCGAATGACGGCTAACCAGGAGCGAGGAGGGACTACCAATAGCAGTGCGATCGCACTTTTGGGTTATTACAAGCTGCTCGCATGAAGTTTTGTAACGCCGTTAAAAGAATTCGTCGATTTACTCCTTGGAAGCGCAATATCTTCGTCAACTGGTCTGCCAATGAGGCACCCATTTGCAATGCTGTACCTTCGCGACCCGCTGAACCACCAAATAAATGGGTAATGTCTGTCCCTAGTAAAACAAGCGGAGCCATGCGAAAGGGAATAATATCTTTGGGGTGATGAATTTCCTCAAGTAAAAGATTATTTCCGGCTTCTACGGTTCTTCCAAACTGATGATAAATCCAACCGCTGAAAAAGCCAGCAAGCGGCAAGAAGGCAATGATCCACACATGAGATTCTCGCTCCTGTGTTGCCCATTCCAGGGATGCCAGAAGAGCAGCGGAAGCTGTTCCGGCAAGAATGCCAACAACAAAGGAAATGGATAACCACTTGAGCAGTTGGGGGATGGCAATTAACTGTTCAAACCCATGAAGGCTTTTCATCAAAAAAACCCAGATACTCCTGTTTTGTCAGACCAGAAATTTAAATTGGAGCGTGATTGAGGATTTCTAGGGTTTGCAGGCTGACTTACCCTTGTCCCACCATCTGTTGAACAGTTGGGAGAAATTGTGCGATCGCCAACAGAGCGATCAATCAGTGTCACTTACAGCTATTTTCTGTTTATTGAACCACAGATGGTCGTAGGGGCACGGCACTGGCGTGCCCCTACAATGTGGTCTATTTACGTGAAAATAGCTGTAAGATTCTTGAATGAGGGCGAAATGTCAGCTTTCTTTGGTTTGTTAGGTGATTAAGATGCGATGGCTTCGGGTTGGATCTCATAAATCCCTTAGCTCCTGTCTGTATACATTTCACACCTTGTACGGCAAAATGGGGAAAGCGATTACACGCTTCCACCACAAAGTCCTTTAAATTAGGCCAAATTTATAGCATCGCCCCTCTCAAAACGTCAACTGATTTTTCATCTCTCCTAGCTTTTAAAACCGACTACGTCTCAACAAATTTTTCAAAGCGTTAGGGTAGAAACTATCAGCCTAAGGGCGGTTTTCTGGAAATTCCAGAAGGTGAGTCTCATCACCTAAGTTACATTATACGGAAGTCAACCCAATTTGCAAGCAATTTGCACCGAATTATCAAATCAGTGTTTGATTCGCGGCATTTTGAGCAGGGTAGTAAGCTGTCGCGCCGTTATTATTGCTAATTTTATTATGTTGGTACTGACTGTCACCAGAGCAAAAGTAGCGACTAAAAACGTTATCCTACAAGGCTTTTAAGACGAGAAACGAGATATATTACAGTCATAACAAATACAAACAACACAGAAGGAACATACTTGATTGAGTAGTGGATTTTACCTATTACTTTTATTAGTGGCGGCTGTACTGGAAGCAGGGGGCGATGCCCTGGTACGTAGGGGCTTGCACAGTGCTTTGTTAGTGAAACGCATTGAGTTTTTGATTTTGGGTGGGGTTGTCTTATTTAGTTATGGTGTCGTCGTTAACCTGCCGACTTGGGATTTTGGGCGTCTACTTGGCGTTTATGTCGCAATGTTCTTTCTTGTCGCCCAATTTATTAACTATATTGGCTTCGGTCAAAAACCTACTGCTTCCATCATTGTTGGTGGGGCTTTAATTATCGCGGGTGGGTTAATAATTTCTTTTTGGAGAACTTAAGTTATACGACTATTTAAGGCAGAAAAACGGGGAGCATCTCACTTTTGTAAAAATACGCCTGCCCTGGCGAATGGAATTCGCGGCTATACAGACAAAACCCACCTCCGTGGGTTTCAAATTC
>CAZZXJ010000898.1:0-2323 GCA_964657905.1 uncultured Stigonema sp. | reverse complement strand
GCCCTATGCCCTATGCCCCATGCCCCATTCCCTATTTGAGCATTGGGCGCAAACCGTTTACTCCAGCAACCACCGTCGAGCCATTGTTGACTAACGTCGCCGCTAGAGGGTTGAGACCAAACAAAACTGCTATTACCATTGCCGCTAAGTTAGGAACGGCAATGATACCCGTATTTTGCTGAATCAACTGCTTGGTTTTGCGAGCGATCGCGATCGCTTCCAATAAACTGTGCAAGTCATTCTGCATTAGCACTATATCTGCTGTCTCACGAGCAATGTCCGAACCGTTGGCGAAGGAAACGGAAACATCAGCGTAGGCTAAAGCAGGCGAATCGTTGATCCCATCACCAACAAATGCGACTGTTTTGCCTTGTTCGTGCAGATCGCGGACGACCGTTGCTTTCTGCTCAGGAAAAGCTTCTGCGTGGGTATGCGTCGGGGGAATCCCCAGATCAGATGCAACAGTTCTAGCAGTCCGCTTGTTATCTCCGGTTAGCATGTGAACTTCCACACCCTCGACCGTCAACAGCGCTCTAATGACTTCTCGGCTTTCTTCTCGAAGTACATCACTATATATTATCTTACCTTGAAGTTTACCGCTACTAGCTACATAAATTGCTGAAGAGCTATCAATTTGGTGTAATTCAGTAGGGCTGACATCTGAATCCCCATCAGGAAGCGAAACAACACCTTGCTGACGCACAAAGCGTTCACTACCCACGTAAACAGTCTCTCCATCAATTTCTGCTTCCACACCCAGACCAAGTTGATACTGCCACTTACCACGGACAGGAATTTCAATTTTCTGGGCTTGGGCGTAGCGGATCACCGCCTCTGCAACTGGGTGAGTTAGACGTTGTTCCGCAGCAGCAGCCAGTTCCAGCACTCGCGACGTTGAGGTTGCTGGATTGAGACTTTCGACACCGACAACAGTCACCTCACCTTTTGTCAGTGTGCCTGTCTTATCAAAGACAACAGTATCAACAAGAGCTAGTTTTTCCAATGCTCGTCCACTGCGAATCAGAACGCCGCGCCGTGCTGCATAGGTTAGTGCTGCCAAAACTGTTGTCGGCACCGACACCCGAATACCAGTGGCAAAGTCAAGGGTGAGGACGCTGGCTGCCCGTGCTGGGTTGCGAGTTGCGGCAAACACTGCTGCGCCAAGTAGCAAAGTTGGCAAGACTGCTTTTTGAGCAATTTTGGTGGCATAGTTTTCCATGCGTGTATCGTGGACAGGCGCTTGTTGCATTAACTGAATGCTCTGTCCGGCACAGGTGTCGTTACCTGTCCTTTCCGTCAAAATGTAAATTTGTCCTTCCCGTACCAAGGTTGAGGCATAAACGGTTTGTCCCTTTTTTTTCAAAACTGGCATGGACTCGCCAGTTAGTTTCTGCTCATCAAGCAGTGCTTTACCCCGTAGGATTGTACCATCTACCGGGACTTGTTCGCCTGGATAAACAATTACCGTATCTCCGACGCGCACCTCGAGTATGGGAATTTCTTGCTTTTCTCCATTGCGCTCAACCCAAACAAACTGTCTAAGAGAACTGAGCAGATCCAAGGTTTGCTGAGCAGAACTCCGGGCAGTGCGATCGCGAATGTTATCACCAATTTCAATTAAACTCAGCATCAGCGATGGCGCGAGAAACTGACCTTGGAAGGTAGTAATGGCGATCGCCATAAAATCCAGAAAGTCAATATTCAGTCTCTGCTCTAACCTAATACCTAACCATGCTCGTTGGATAACGGGCAATGTAGCAATGGCTATGGTTCCCGCCACCATAATTGGCGGAATGGAAAATCCTAACGGTCCCCCCAGTACGGCTAAAGTCGTTGCAACAGCTGAAAGTGGTAACCCCGGCCAAGAGGATTTATCTGTATCGGTTGCAGGCTGTATGGAGTAGGGCAGAAGTTTGATGACTTCACAAGCAGCCTGGATCAGATGACTCACATGCGACCTGATTTTGGCATCTGATGTAGTGTTTTTATTATATGTAACAACCAAAGATGCCGCAGCCGGCTTAATACGGACACTGGTGATCAGGGGATCAGCCTCCAGTAATATTTGGAGGCGCTGTGCATAGTCAGGATCATGACGCAAACGAGGGATACGAAACCGCACTCGTCCTGGAATTGCATGGACAATGTTATGGGGAACCGTGAGTTGAGTACAGGAGTGACCATTACGGTCAACCACAGCAAATTTCCCCTTTTGCTGTACCACGCTGATATTTGAAACTGGGTCTGGATGCGGTAATAGTTGCACCGCTGTTGCTTTTGCCATTATTTTCCTCAAATATGTTTGTTAGTTGTTAGTTGTTAG
>CAZZXJ010000897.1:0-2328 GCA_964657905.1 uncultured Stigonema sp. | reverse complement strand
AAAGTATACGCAGTCAATATAGTCATTAGTATACTGGAGAAAGCTGCGAATATCCTGGGGTAATTGGTAGTTCGGAAATTGGTCTATTCCAGCCCAGCTTATTATCTAACCTGTTCGCGATCTGAGTCAATGGTTGCTTTATTTCCGCGCCCGTTGTACTAGCCCAACAGTTCAAGACTTTCTACGTGCCTGCCTCCAGGTGAACACGCTTCTCTAAATTTAACTCCCCAGGCTGGATTCGAACCAGCGACCAATCGATTAACAGTCGATCGCTCTACCACTGAGCTACTGAGGATTACGATTACTAATATTAAACCCAAGTGATGGTATTTGGCAAGTACCTTTGCCAAGTTTTTTTAAATTTTTTTTAGTAGACGCTTAACCATAACAATTTTCGCAGTCTTAATCCGCTTTTAACCTGCACCTCCTAGCTTTCAATGCTAAAATATTAAGTGTTGTCTATTGCATTCCCATTCGCAATTCAGCCAAACGCTGCCTTGCCTTGGGGTCTATGGAATTAGCTAAAAATCTACTCTTAGATTGTTTTCTGTGTTGATAATTATGCCGTGTGCGACAAACAGTGGCTTCTACGTCGTAACATAGTTGTAGCGCTGAGAGCCATTCAGCACCGTACCCCTGGACCATCAGCCGCTGTACCCGATCTGATGTAGCAACAATGACTCGCGAAATCAGTGATTTAGCTATTTGCAGGCGCAGAGATGCACAAGATTTTTCAATGTATGTATCTGCTGTCTGCCCGAATTCCGTGTAATGAACTGATAAAAGTGCAGTAATTACTTCTTTGTTGCTGCAGGTGTTTTGATACTGAGCATCAAATACAATTTGAGTGTCATAGCCTTGAAATGCAGTGTAACTAGTTAAAGATTCAACCAGTTCGCAGCGTGCTGCCTCTAGTCCGGCAGTATCACGAGTTTTTTTAAGGCAAGGCCAAGCGCCTATTATATTGTAGCCGTCTACTAGCAAAACGGCTTGGGGTAAGGGACAGGGCATGGTTTTTGATCAAAATTTTCTAGAGTTAACAAGATTCATTCATAGCTTTTATAGTAGTTCAATTTATTTTGTAACACAATGTTACAAAAGATAAAAAATTAGTATAGTCAATAGTCAAGGATCAAATAGATCTAGTTTTTGACTATTGACTATCGACTAATGGATATCAAGAATCTTCATTGTGCAGATCCATCAAACGTTGTAGAAGGCGCTGGGGATCTCCTTGATCCACGAGGGAGCCTCTTTCCATTAAGAAAGCGCCATCACAGTAATTCAACTCATCTAAGCGATGCGTTACCCAAAGAGCTGTAATACCTTGACTTTTGACTAGACGGCGAACACTAACCACTAATTCCAGTTGACTATCTGGATCAAGTAAGGCAGTGGGTTCATCTAAGAGTAAGACTTCGCAGTGACGGGCTAGGGCACCAGCGATCGCTACTCGCTGTTTCTGTCCACCACTTAAAGCATAGATAGGACGTCGTTGCAGTGCTAGCAAATTTACCGCCCCTAGCGCCTCCTCAACCCGTGTTCTCACAGCAGCAGTTGGTAGTCTTTCCTCCACCAGCCCAAAAGCCACATCAGCACCAACGGTTGGCATTACCAGTTGATGATCAGGATTTTGGAAGACAAAGCCAACGGGATGCAAAACCCGAGTTTCCCCAGATTCAGGAGCTAATAGCCCCACCAGTAGTCTGAGTAAAGTTGATTTGCCACTACCGTTTGTACCTAAGAGCATCCAAAATTCACCCTTAGGTACTTCTAGAGAGCAAGATTTTATGACTTTCTCTCCCGACGGCCAACTGAAATTTAAATCTTTTACCTCAATGCCCAGTTCCGTCATTTGTACACCACCAGCTGCTTACTCAGCAGTTAGGGCGAAGAAACCTGGTGGTCGGCCACCACCAGCAGTTGCACCGTCTCTTTGAGAAACTTGTACTCCAGAAATTTCAGTGGCACGAACGGCGACTTTTTTCTCTGTCTTGCCCTCACTCTTGAGTTCCACAATGTCGGGGTTCCCAGAGCGCATCGCTGCCAAAATTAATTGATAGACAGCATCAGCATCTTCAGCTAACTTACGTTCTACTGATATGGGGAAAGCAGTGTTTTTTACGGTTAGGTCTATGGTGAACATTTGGTGTTGATCAAATTTAACTGTAGGACTCATTTTAAACTGAGATCAGTCGGGCATGGGGCATGGGGCATGGGATTTTCCTTTGCTTCTTCCTAATATCACGCGCACATTGGAGCAATGCCCCATGATCAGCGCGAAAAATGAGCAATTGACATAACGCTAGTACCGCTTGGCGGAATTAA
>CAZZXJ010000896.1:0-2334 GCA_964657905.1 uncultured Stigonema sp. | reverse complement strand
TACGGCGAAGGCGAAGGCTCCTAAACCCGCTTGTATTCCTTGGCGAATTGTAAAGAAAAAGAATACGACTATTATAACTATAATAGTCCAGCCTGCAAGTTGATACGCTATTTGATCACTTCCTGGCTTGTTAAATACTAACGATGCCACCAAAATGCCAGCAAAATCTGAGAGAAATCCTGATAGACCCATTAGCACCCACGAAACAAGCACTAAGAAAATAGCCCAGCGCTTTTGCAATCCAGCCTTAACACCACTAAAGTTAGCACCTACAAGGATTGCACCGCTAAAATCAGCACTCCTAATATCTGCACCGCTAAAGTTCGCTCCCTCAAGGTTCCGACCCCTAAACGATCGCCCTCTAAGATTCTGTCCTGAGTAATCTGGTGGCATAGCTCTTATCAGGTAAACTGCTAGACATTAATACAAATCCTGTCAACTATTTTCCGGTTTTTTAGAAAATTACACAATCATTCTGATGACAAAAGGCATAAATTAGAGTATTGTCGTTACTGATAGCAGCAGCGCTATCACAAATGATATCACTATGCCCATAAAGAAGTCACTCCAAAGCAAAAAGACCCCACCAAGCCAAATGCTCCGCGTGCCTACCCCACTAATTGAGGCAGTTCAGAAGCTATCACGGCTACACAGGCTAGGGCATAAAAATGCTGTGCTTCATGGTTTACAGTCATTGATATCAACTATTGATAGCAGTGATATCGATTTTGGGGAGTCGGATGAAGCTATTAAGCAGCTAACTTTACGACTGGAAAAGTTAGAATCTCGTCAAGGTAGTGATAGCGATATTGATAGCAGTTCGATCTTGAAATCAGTGACCAGCTTGGAACAAAAGCTAGAAGCACAAGAAACGCGGATAGCACAAATGGAAGGTGCTATCTCAATCCTTGGACAGCGACAACAAACAAGCCCCAGGAGGCAAGCTTTCAACTACCACCCACCACAGGTAAAACTTCAACCTTATAATGGGGAAAATCTGGCTAAAAGATTGGGAATTGATGTGGCGACTCTGGAGCGATCGCGATCGACTCTTAGCCCAAAAGATTTTGACCAATGGTGTCGCTCTAAAGATCCTAGCAGTATGGCTTGGCGCTTGGACAGGGAGGATGGACTTTATCACCCGGTTAAATGAGGCAGTGAAATCGCTACCTGGTTGGAACTTCTAAAGATTGTACAGCTCGCCGCTTCCTCTCTTCCCCCCGACGGTCATAGCGAGCAGTCACAGCAGGATTTGTATGTCCCGCTAACTGTTGCACAGTTACAATATCATGTCCTGCATCTAATAAATCTGATACAAATGTACGCCTCAAGTCGTGTGGCGAGAAAGGTTCAATACCAGATTCTACCCCCCTTTTCTGAAGGATAAACCTAATCGCTTGAGGGGTAAGTTTCCCGTGAATAACACGACCAGATTTACTAATTTTACAAAATAGAGGACCAGGCGCATTGTTCCTAATTTCAACCCACTGCTTAATTATTGTGGAAACGGATTCTGGCAAATACACGGTGCGATTAGTCCCTCCTTTTCCTCTTTGAATTTTTACCTCACCAGATGCCAGATTACAATCCTTCAAACTTAAATTAACAACTTCACTCCTTCTCAAACCTGTGGCGCGGAGTAGTGCAATTATTGCGGCGTCCCTGTATCCAGTAAGAGTGCGATCGCTGAAACAAGCGGACATCAATGAGTTAATTTCCTCCTGACTTAAAGCCCGTCCCCTTAAAGTACTACGTGCTTTGAAACTCTCTAAGTCCACTGCTTTTGCATAATCAACTGGGGAGATTAGATCCAGGCGCAAAGCTTCCTTCAAAACCCGCCTTAATGCGGACAACATTTTGTTAGCTGTAACTGGTGAGTATTTCTTTCCCAAGGCGGAACGAATGGCGGCGGTGTTTTTGTAGCGGAGTGCCGCCCAATCCAGTGTCAAGTAATCCGCTTCCCCATTTGTGAGTAAGCCAGCAATGAAGTTAAGGGACTGTTTCATAGTCTCCTCTGACCCCGGTGCAAGGGAACTTAGGTAAACAGCAGCGGGGTGTTCAGTTAAAGGTAGAGGGACTGTCAAAACCAGCGGTGTGGTTGTTGTGGCTGACATAGGTTCCAGAATGGGTGTTCTAGGGAGGAGTATTCTGAAAAATAGTATTCTGGAAAGTAATATGCAACCGTATTGCCGTCGCGAGACAGTACAATTCGAGTACGTGTCTCAGATATTTGTGTGCGAGCGCCACCTTACTTGCCAATTTCGCTACAGTTCCTATACTTAGAAAAAGAGTTACAGGAATTAGTATGTCTAAGGGATTCGGGCAGCAACAAAA
>CAZZXJ010000895.1:0-2335 GCA_964657905.1 uncultured Stigonema sp. | reverse complement strand
ACTAACTACTAACAATTTTTAGGAGACTATGTACAGCCTGCTCGATATCGGGTTGTTTCACTAGAGACTCTCCTATCAGAACTGCACGGACACCTGCAAGAGCGACAAGAGATAAATCATTTCTTGTATACAAACCCGATTCACTAACTACAGTGATCCCAAAACTGCGCAACTGCGCTTGCCGTTGTGTTAATAGTTGCTGGGTGATTCCTAAATCTACAGTAAAGTCTTGCAAATTTCGATTATTAATCCCCACTAAGCGAATGTCGTCAAGTTTTAGGACTCGATCTAGTTCAGCCAAAGTATGAACTTCTACCAAAGCTTTCATACCCAGATCGTGAATCACTCGCAAAAAGTCTTGGAGTTCTTCATTTGACAGAATGGCGGCAATCAGCAGTACAGCATCTGCGCCCACTATACGTGCTAGATAAATTTGGTAGAGGTCAATGATAAACTCCTTGCACAGGAGCGGTAGTGCTACCTGTTGTCTGATCGCACGCAGATTATTAAAACTGCCTTGGAAAAACTTCTGGTCAGTGAGAACTGAAAGACAAGTTGCTCCGCCTCGCTCATAAGCTTGGGCGATCGCTACTGGGTCGAAGTCAGATCGAATCACCCCACGACTTGGTGATGCTTTCTTGACTTCTGCAATTAAGCTCGGTTGGTTGGGACTCTGCTGCAGAGCCAAAAGAAAATCTCGCACCGCCGGAGCAGTAGTTAACTGCTCCTGCATTGCAATCAATGGTAGCTCTTGCCGCATTTGTGCGACCTCTTGCTTTTTGTGCAATACAATCTCATCTAGAATATGGCGCTTGGTAGAAGCTGGGTTACTCATAATTAGCTTGTTAGTGGTTAGTGGTTAGTGGTGAGCCACTGATCGACTAGGGCTTCCGGCAGCCGCGCAACTAGCTCACCCAAAGGGTTAGTGATTTTTTAGACACCTAACAACTCACAACTGACTCTTGAGTTTGGGTGTATGTGTACACTATGTTTTTAATGAGTGCCAGACCAACCTCTCCTGCTAGGGTCATAATGGATTCTGGATGAAACTGCACGGCAGCTACTTTGAGTGTTTGATGCTCAATTGCCATAATTACATCATCATCTGAAATCGCTGTCACCTTAAGTTCTTTGGGCATTTTTTGTGGTAGGGCAAACAACGAATGGTATCTACCTACTGCAAAGGATTGCGGTAAGCCTTTGAACAGAACCGAATGGGGATCGGTGACAGAAATTCGTGAGGATTTGCCATGTTGAGGATAGTGGAGAACACCTAGTTCTCCGCCCAAAGCTTCAACTATACCTTGCAGTCCCAAACATACTCCAAAAAGTGGGATTTGGCGACGCATACAGGCGACTACGGTTTCTGGGACCCGAAAATCAGCGGGTCTACCAGGACCTGGAGACAACACAACTAAGTCAGGACGTTCTATGTCAAATAGGGATTGAGAGAAGCTATGACGTAGTGTTGTGACGATCGCACCAGAGGATCGGATGTAATTGGCTAATGTGTGAACAAATGAGTCTTCATAGTCAATGAGTAAGACGCGCTTACCTAGTTCGACATTCGGGATGCATGCGCTTAATTTTGTTGGTCTGCACTTGTCAAATTTCACCCCTGTTTGCTGAGCACGGTGAATTGTTTCAAATAAAGCAGCAGCCTTAGTCATCGTCTCTTGTTCTTCGGCTTTTGGTATGGAGTCATAAAGGATCGTTGCACCAACTCGCACTTCAGCAATTGAATCTTGCAGGCGAATGGTTCGCAAGATTAATCCGGTATTGAAATCTCCGTTAAAGCTTAAGTAGCCCACTGCTCCGCCATACCAACGTCGGGCACTACGCTCGTGCTGTTCGATAAACTGCATCGCCGACCGTTCGGGTGCACCGGTCACTGTGACTGCCCAAGTATGGGTAAGAAACGCATCCAAAGCATCAAACTCTGGTCGCAGTACGCCCTCAACATGATCCACTGTATGGATCAAATGACTATATAATTCTATTTGGCGACGACCAATCACTTGTACTGAGCCAGACTCACAGATCCGTGATTTGTCATTGCGATCCACGTCAGTACACATTGTCAACTCAGCTTCTTCTTTACCTGAATTGAGTAGCTGACGGATTTGCTCGGCATCATCTAGAGCATCCTGTCCCCGGCTGATAGTACCACTAATCGGACAGGTTTCTACGCGCCTACCTTCGACCCGCACAAACATTTCCGGAGATGCACCGATCAGATACTCCCCACCAAGATTGAAAATAAAGCCATAGGGACTGGAATTAATTTGCTGTAAGGTATGGAACAGCCAGGGTAAGCGCATCTAATTTTGTAGCA
>CAZZXJ010000894.1:0-2338 GCA_964657905.1 uncultured Stigonema sp. | reverse complement strand
CTTTTTAGGTTCGCGAGTATAACTCGCGAACCACTTCTTTTTGTCCAAAGTCCAATTCTTACTTAGGTATGATTTAATCGGTAAATAAGCTGTTATAAAGTACTTAAAGTTAATAGGGCTTACGCATCTTACATAAGTACTACACCTAATTTGGGTGTTTCAGACATGTTAAGCACTGAGCGAGCGCAAAGTAAGCGAGTAAATCGGGGTTAGGCGAAGCGCCTGAAACGACCAAATCTAGTGACTCATATTACGTTTAATTTGTACAGTGCGTAAGTCCTAATAGGAATAAAAACCATACAAAAAGTGGAAAATCGAACCCATGAGTCAAGCTCAACCGCCAATTCCCATACCGACCCATAGTAATTTTGAAGATGGTCTCAAAGTAGATGTTGCAATCATTGGTGCAGGATGTTCTGGGTTGTACACAGGCTACCGTTTGCTCAAGGATAAGTTTGCCCAAGGATCTACACCTACTCCGACTGTTCATATTTTTGAACTCAGCGATCGTGTCGGTGGTCGTCTGGAATCAGTAACTCTCCCTGGAATGGGAAATGTTACAGGCGAACTGGGAGGTATGCGGTACATGACATCTCAAAGAATCGTTACTTCTCTTATTGAGGAGGTCTTTAAAGATCAACTGACCTCTATAGATTTTCCCATGGGAAATCCTGAATATCTAAAGATGTATCTGCGTAAGCAAAGATTCCAGGCTGATGCCTGGGAAAAAGCTCAAAGCCAAGGAAAAGAGTTTAAAACTAATTATTGTCTCAAAAATGAGGATATAGGCTACAGCGCCGACCAACTTTTTAACAAGATTGTTTATGACGTTCTCATTAAAGATCCTGGGTTAGATCCCGAGTATAAGAAGAAGATTAGTCATTCTAAGAAGTATCAATATGAATTCAAGTTGACCAGGAAGGACTGGGATGATATCAAACCAAAGCTAAAATACTGCTTTGAAGATAGTCCCTACAATCAGATGCTTGTTAACGATATAGGCTTTTGGAATCTAATTAAAGATCGTGTCAGTCAAGAAGGCTACCAATTCCTTTCAGATGCTGGTGGTTATTATTCCAATACTATTAACTGGAATGCAGCTGAAGCCTTTCCCTACATGGTTGGGGATTTTTCTGACACAACAGTAACATATAAAACCATTGAAGGGGGATATGACCGAATTGCCCGAGCTTTAGCTAAGGCTTATGCCGACCAACCTGGTTCAACTATTTGGGTAAAAAACGCCTTAGTTAGTTTTGATCGTGTTACATTGGAAGACTATCGCTATGGTCTAACTATGTACAACATAGAGTCAGCTAAGGAGTGGAAAGTCTTCGCTAACAAAATTGTTCTTGCTATTCCCCGTCGCTCTCTAGAACTCCTCAATCAGTACAATTTTTTCTTCGATCCTGAAAAAAATCAAAATATCAAAACAAATATTCAATCGGTGTTCCTTGAGCCTTCCTATAAATTGCTCTTGGGTTTTGAAGACCCCTGGTGGCAGAAAGATTTCTGCATCAAAAGCGGTCATTCCATTACCGATCTGCCAATGCGACAATGCTATTACTTTGGTGTCAATCCAGAGAATGAACATTCCCTCTTGTTGGCAAGCTACAACGATATGGAAACTGTTCCATTTTGGAATATATTAGAAAAGGAAAAACTTCAGTTCGATCAACTTAACTCTCTCTTGTTAAAGCAAGGAAAACCCTTAATTTTTCGTTTGCTGAAACAAGATGAGATAGTAAAAAAACATCCAGAGATCAAAATAGAGATGAACAAAAAGTTCAAACCTAGAGAAATTAAGTCAGTTTTACAACAAGAACTTAACAAGTTTGAGGATGTCCAAGCTTCGCAAGTGATGGTTGATGAAGTGATGAATCAAATTAAAGAGCTCCACTGTCGCGATGACATTTCTGACCCATATATTTCCTACTACAAAGATTGGTCGGAAGATCCCTTTGGTGGTGGATATCATGCTTGGCAAGCAAAAATCGATGTACAAGGGGTTATGGAATATATGCGACAACCTATGAAGCAAGAGGATATTCACATTTGTAGTGAAGCTTACTCTGATCAACAAGGATGGGTTGAAGGGGCGCTATGTGTAGCTGAAAAAATGCTCCAAGACCACTTTTCTATGAAGTGTCCTGAGTGGTTAGATCCACCAGATTACTACTTGGGCTGGTAATACCCTCAGGGCGAACGCATCTAAAAATTAGGCGTTGCAGAATAGAAATATGAATTAGGGCGCTCGCTATGCAATGTCCAAAATGTGCATCAACTCATATCTTGCACCTGACCGGATAAACCCTGAATAGGCACATAAAGAGCATAA
>CAZZXJ010000893.1:0-2338 GCA_964657905.1 uncultured Stigonema sp. | reverse complement strand
AATGCTGTGTCCCCTATACCCTACACCCTACCCCCTACACCCTTCTTCTTGACCCTTATTTCTTAGTTCGTAGTAGCGCTTGAGCGCTCTTTAAATCCCACAATCGGTGGTAGGGGCGCAAGACGTTGCGCCCCTACAATGTGGTCTATTTACCGGAAAATTGCTGTAAATGGCGGTTTTTTTGGCGCTGAAGCGCAACTACAAACCTATCAAAATTAATGAAATGAACCATTAGTAGTCAATGTCAAGCACTTAAGTGCTTACTACGAACTTTCTCAACCTATCAAACTTAATGAGACAGACTACCAGGATAAAGGTTCAATTGTTTAATCGGCTCAGCCAAAATTGCCAGAATCTTGGAAACATTTACATCTTCTGCATCCTCAATTACCAATTCCTCGTTATCAATCAAGACAGTTTGAGCAGAAAGCTGGAGAAAGCGCCAGATCCGACCAGTAGTAACAGCACCATAGATGCTTTGAGTTATTTTGTCTCTGACTTGGTTAAACCTCTGTGCAGCTACCATCTCGGCAATACACTGTCCCAAACCCACATTAGTACTCTCGTTTTTAGCTTCAACAATTGTCAGCACTGGTGCTTCAATTTCTAAAGTGAACTCTGAAGCACTCAAAATATAGTCACAAAACCCATTGAGTCCCTGAGTGGAATCGACATTAAAATCCCTGCCAGAAAACAAGCTAATTTTGCCGTTGAACATCTCTCTCACTTCTATCAGCAAGGGGGCAATAATTAACTCAGAACGAGCTTTTTCGGTATCGTTATCAAAGGCAACTTGCAAATTACGCTTCAGGGTTATTTTGAGATATTCGCTCGGTTCAACTGGCTCTATGTGAGGAAACAGATTAATCAGACTAATACCAAGGTCAAACTGGGCTTTGACTTGATTGACGGTTTTGAAATCACTGTAAGCCATTGCTGAACACTCCTTGTGTTCAAGGAATAACCTGATCTTACTCCCATCCCCCCCCAAAGAATACCTGATTTATTCACGCCAACTTATTTTAATCAGTGCCTTTCATAAAGCTGAAAATTATCGGTAAACGGAGTGTGGCATTCATAGGTGAAAATCAATCAGCACGGGCGAGTCCTATGCTCGCCCCAAATCCTCTATCTATTTACGATGTTCAGCATCGTAAAGGGCATGGCTAGTCGCTTTTAGTGCAGCATCGATATGCAGAAGGGCACGATGTTGCAAGCCACGTGCCGATGGATCGTCTTCCTCATGCCTCACATCAGAATGGACTTTCTTCAATATCTCCTCTGCCTTGTGTAACCGTCCAGGATGATCATTGGGGACATCGACTTTTGGATGATCGTGGATGTCTTTGCCATCATCTATAGACGCTTTCTTAAGGTCGTTAATCGTGTAATCTATCTGCTGAATAGCAACATCTTCTTGACCACTAACGGCTGCATCGCCTGGGCGATGTTCCAGCATCCACCGTGCAGTCCGCAAATCACTAAGTGCGTGCAGGTAATAAGGATGTTTCCCCGGCAAATCGGCATACGCAGATCCCGAAGTAATCAAGAGACTGTTACCTAGAACTACTGCTACTAGTCCCGTCAAGATACTAATGGAACGAATTTTCTGCATAAATATGAGAAACTCAAGTAAATCTATATTTTTAGACTTCCTGGTTTCACAAAAGGTTTAATTAGATTTACGTCAATGTTGTGTAGTTAATGTGTCAATCAAGATAACTATAGCGGTTTCTAGTATTCTGGGTATTGAGCCGTGATGTGTGTAATTTCCGTTACATCTGCCTCAACTCAGTCATACACCCCTCACTATTTATCAGAAAGCTAAGGGTGTGTGGAACTGTTAATGCGCTCTTTGTCACTGAGTTGACCAAGAACGGGGTGTATCATGAATTCGTGCTCCGCTCTTTGCGCGTACGAGTTCCACCGACCTACTCGTCCAAGCGCCTCCGCTCTTCGCGTCGTGGAGAACAAAGAAATATTTGTTCCCTATTCGTGCGCAGCTTTTCGGAAAACTTGATCGTCTGTAGAACAACCGCATAGGTTTCATCTATGGGGTTAAGCGCACTCCGCACTCCGCACTTCTTTTTTTGACATTTTGCTCATTTTGCTATACCAATTTAGAACTTACGCATTGACAGAAATAGTATTGTATGCAGTGATTTCGGTAGGGCAATGAGCGCTTTCTTTCTTTTGGGTAAACCATAATTTGACTATAGGGGCGCGGTCTCCGCGCCCTTACCATGTGGTCAATTCTACGAGATGAAACGACCGAATTCCGTCATACACATGATGCTCAATTTGTATAGTGCGTAAGTCCTAAATGATAAACAAAACA
>CAZZXJ010000892.1:0-2340 GCA_964657905.1 uncultured Stigonema sp. | reverse complement strand
CCGAATTCCGTCATACACATGATGCTCAATTTGTATAGTGCGTAAGTCCTATGAACTTAGATAAGCTGCCAATTTGAGATTGAATGGGTGATTATTTAAAAGGATTATAGTGAGTCCCATATTAGCAGTGGAACTATGTAAATCCAGAATAAAATCAAATTGAGGATTGCCTTTTGGTCCCAAAAGCTTATTAATAAATTTTGCTCTGTTTTCTTCATAAACAGACTCCAGAGAACTTTCTAGAACTTGATTTGTAAAGCAGCGGTTTAAGTCTTTGTCAATGTATCTCTTCCCAGCTTGAAAAGCTTGTGGGTTAGCAAGCAAAGTCAGGGTTTCAAAACTAGGTCTTTTAATTATTTCTGGCGTTGTCTCAAATTTTTTGATCAGATATGCACCTGTAAACTCATTTCCGTGGGTTCCTCCCACAATAGCAACGCGACTGATTGTTTCCATAATCATTGTAAGAGGCAAGTTGGTACAAATGAAAGGAGTCGTGACGACAATACGGTTCGGGTAAGAGTTGTTGGTAAAAATTATACAGCAATCAGTGGAGGAGATACGAACACCTTTCCCTTGTCTCCCTTGTCCTCCTTGTCTTCCTTGTCCCCCTTGTTCGGATCTCAAATAGGATGCTCAAGCTCGCAAAGGTATTTTACCCCCACCCATTCCTGCTGTTTCTTAGCTTTGATCAACAGGGGGAGAGTGAAAAGTTACAAGATTATTTTCTTTTTTGTTTAAGTCCCGTTAGCAGTTACGCTACCTTTACCCCTACTTACTAGATACTAACTATGGATCGACGTACACTATTAAAATTTGTGGGAAGAGCAGGCGGCGCATCAGCGATGTTTACCACAATGAAAGCTATGGGGCTACTGCATTCGGAAGCAACGACTGCTCAACGTCCCAACTTACCAGCAGGTTCTGGTAAAGGTATTAAAATCGCTATTTTGGGAGCGGGAGTGGCAGGAATGACAGCTGCTTACGAGCTTTCTCAAGCGGGATATGACTGCACTATTTTAGAAGCTCGTGCTCGCGCTGGTGGGCGATGCTGGACACTGCGCGGAGGAGATGTGGTTGAAGAAATTGACACTCAACAAATATGTCCATTTACTCCAGCAGATTATTTGTATATCAACCCAGGTCCGGCTCGTATCCCATATCATCACAAAATGCTTTTGGCTTATTGCAAAGAGTTTGGTGTACCACTTCAGATATTCGTCAATGACAACCGAGCCGCCTACTTCCAAGACGACCACGCATTCAACGGTCAACCCATACTAAACCGTCGTGTTGTCAACGATGGTCGAGGTTACATTGCGGAATTATTAGCTAAAGCAATTAACAAAAATGCCCTGGATCAGAAAATTACAGCAGAAGATAAAGAACGCATCTTAGAGATGGTCAAGAGCTTCGGCAGTTTAGATCATGATTTTCTCTATAAAGGATCGAGCCGTGCGGGTTACAGTAATCCTCCTGGTGCTGGCTTAACCCCAGGTCGGCACAATGACCCAATTGATTTATCAGAACTGCTGAAATCATCATTATGAACTGTGCGTTTCTTCAGAGTTTAATCAGCTGTAAAAGACATCTCCGAAAAAGATTGTAGAGACGCGAAATTTCGCGTCTCTACAAGGGTTTCAATTGACGCATAATTAATTTCCGGAGATGTCTAAAGGATAGTGGGGCCATCTCTTCGGGGGCTATTACAAGCCTGACAATGAAGTTTTGTAACCCACATTCCGCACCCTACTCGCTCTACTAACAGTGAGGTGTGTTGTTGCATCTCAATTCCTCCCATGACTTTATGTAACATTTTGACTAACTTTTCCCCTGATAGCTAGGTGATATGTTATCTTAGTAAGTGAGAATTAATTCGGTAAATGTGTTTGTTTTTTTTATTGATGGGCTTTGCCCTTTTGGTATTGAAAGACGTCTCTCCGAAATCTAAATCTCTACATACTTATGATTTTGGAGAAAATTTATGTCAGTTTATGTAGGCAACCTCTCATATGAAGTTACACAGGATGCGCTGAGTTCTGTGTTTGCAGAATATGGTACTGTCAAGGGGGTTCAGGTTCCAACTAACCGTGAAACAGGACAACCGCGCGGTTTTGCTTTTGTGGAAATGGGAACAGAAGCAGAAGAATCAGCAGCCATTGAAGGTCTTGATGGTGCTGAATGGATGGGTCGCGACCTCAAAGTGAATAAGGCTAAGCCTAAGGAAGACAGAGCAGGTTCGTTCGGTGGTAACCGAGGCAACAACAGCTTCCAAAACCGCTACTAACTGTAATAGATTGAACTTTTTCAGCAAATAGACATCTCCGGAAAACACGTAGAGAC
>CAZZXJ010000891.1:0-2344 GCA_964657905.1 uncultured Stigonema sp. | reverse complement strand
TTTGGGTGTGTTAGTGAAGCGTCAGTGTGGCGATCGCAGTCGGGCTAAATACACGATTGTTGTGTATGAGAGAGATTGTCTTTTACGGCACTGATTCAGAACGCTGCCCTGTGGAAGAGTAGCATTTATAGTAGAGTGCTTGTGTAGCCTCGTCTGGCAAGGACTAAGCTAGCATTTATAGCGGTTCTTAATTGCTTGCACTACACCTGTGAGCGGTACTCAAGAGTCAGGAGCCTGGAGCCTGGAGCCAGAATAGGGAGTTATCCTGACGAATGACGAATGACTCCTGACTCCTGACTCCTTTTTTAGTTGGGTGTACTTCATTCATATAAGAACTGCTATATATGGATATTGGAGATAAATTGCTACTTTCAATAGCTCTATTGCCTAGCAAATACCTATTTGGGTGAACTATAGCCAAAAAACTTCAGTCTAAATTGTAGGTAGTAAGCTAAATATTAGCCCCCAAGAAATCGCTTATGATTCGTAGTTTTCGTCGATATCATCGCCAAATAGCGATCGCTTTATTTATACCCTTATTTCTCACTGTTCTGACTGGCATGTGCTTCACCATTGTCCATGAATGGTTTCACCAAAACGATTTAGGCGAACTTCTCCTCAAAATTCACACACTGGAAATTATACATTTAGAAAAAATTTATCCCTTATTAAACGGTTTGGGACTAGTGGGGTTGTTAATTACTGGTGTAAGTATGACAGGTTTGTTTCGCCAACGCCGAGATACAGACAAGCTGGGTGAACGCTAAAAGGGATATTCTCACGCCAAAATGTAGAGACGCGAAATTTCGCGTCTCTACAGCACTTCGCGTCTTTGCGTGAGGTACTTCACTCTTACAAACCCATGACTGTACGATAATGTGCCTCAATTTGGGTAACAGTTTGAGACTTGCGTTGTGTATCCCACTGACTGTGGTTAAATAGTTGTTGTCGCAAGTCATCCACGTTAATGGTGGTGACTTTACCCTCGGCGACTATCTGCTTACCGTTTATCCACACACTATCTATGACATTGGTGGGACGACCAAGAACTAGTAAACCAATGGGGTCTGTACGCGGTAGCAGTGATAAGCTGGTGAGGTCATACAGTACCAAATCAGCTTTTTTACCGACAGTGAGGGAACCAAGCTGTTCTGCCATGTTCAGTCCTTTGACACCCCCCAAAGATGCCATTTCTACTGCTTGTCGAGGTGTAATCCAGTGTTGATAATCCAAATCGGTAACGTTGTGTAATAGAGAACCAATTTTTATGGCTTCTAATAAGTCTTGGGAATCATTACTTGATGCACCATCGCAGCCAAAAGTCACATTTACCCCTGCTTGCCGATATTTTAAAATAGGGGCGATGCCACTACCTAAACGCAAGTTACTCAGGGGGTTGTGAACCACTGTAGATTTGGTTTCGGCAAGGATCGCAATATCGGCGTCAGTTAACCAGACGCAATGGGCTAGTGTTGTGACTTCATTTAAATAACCAATGTGCTTGAGATGTTCAACCGCAGTACAACCATATTTTTCTTGCGCTAGTTTTTCTTGCGCTTTGGTTTCCAGTAAATGGGAGTGACGGCAAAGATTGTAGCGATCGCTTAACTCAATACAACCCTCAAACAAGCCATCAGAACACAACTGTATTCCCGTGGGTGCAACTAAAATACTCACACCCTGATCGGGACGATGAAACTGCTTTACCGCCTCTTCTATAAGTTCTAGTGTTGCCGCAGTTAAGCGAAAATAAGGCTCATGAAGTTGTGAGGTTTCTCCCGATGGGATACCAGCAGTGAGAGATTCATCTTGAATGAGGGGTGCGACAAAGGCGCGAATACCGATTTCTCTGTAAGCGCGAACCGCTGTAGCGATGGTTTCTAATTCTTTGCCTGGTATGAGCACCAGATGATCTACCACACTTGTACCGCCGGAAAGCAAGGTTTCCACCGCCGTTCCTAAGGCGCTGAGGTAAACTTTTTCTGGATCGAGGGGGGCAAAGTCGTAGAGTTCCGCCAGCCATAATTCTAGAGGGAAGGCTGACATTATGCCTCGTTGCCACATTTCCGAGGAGTGGGTGTGGGCGTTGACGAATCCTGGCAGTAGCAGTTTATTTTCACCGTTAATTGCTGTGCCGACAACATCTAGATGAGGTGCAATGGCGGCGATAGTTCCATCTACAACCTGTACATCAACGTTGGCATAACCATTCTCAACAGCAACTAAAACATTTTGGATAGTAAAGTTCATAATTTTAACCTTGATTAACTAATGCAACGTTCACTCTTATTTTTAAGTTAGAAAATAAACAATAGTATTGGTAATAGGGCATAGGGAATAGGGC
>CAZZXJ010000890.1:0-2344 GCA_964657905.1 uncultured Stigonema sp. | reverse complement strand
AACCTTTTAAGTGGACATATAAGGGTAAAGTGTTGGCTATCTAATACTTGGTTTATTTACGCCGTGATGTACTAGTTCGTTGCAGAGGGACATTAGTTGCTCCCGTTTGGTGACGATGCATTTTTGTTCGTTGAAGGGTGGAATTTGGATATAATATGTTGAGAAATGCGCTTCCAAGCTTCGTGCTAACTCTTCACTTTTCAAACCAAAACTGCAAGCGAACCACCGAATTTGTAATTCGCTCACGGGGGAGTAAAATTTACAAAGCCGCATCAAAAATCTGCTGCGCGGTAAGTTTCAGTTGGGGAAATGTTGGGGAAATGATTGGGGTATTGCCCCGGAACAATGTTCTCACATATTCCCCATCCACAAGCTCGCATACAAAAAGAGCAGGTTCTTTGGGATTGCCGAGAAAATCTCGTCCACCCAGCGCGCCATAGTCGGCTATCCAATATTCGGGAATACCCATCTCTTCATAATCAGCAAACTTTTTATAGTAGTCATCGCGCCAGTTGGTTGATACAACTTCAATTACTAAAGGGATTGATGCTCCTTGTGTAACAGTTGACTCTTTTTCCCACAGTGGTTCATTGTGGAGATTATCAGAATTTACCAACAAAATATCTGGGAAGTACCCCGAATCTCTTTGAGGTGGTTTAACTAATGCAGTTTTGGGAAGTAAATAGGAAACGAACAAACTTCTAACTTGCACAGCTAGCTCTAAGGTCAAAAAACTTGTCACCTTTTCATGCTTCCCCGTTGGCTGCGACATTTCAACAATCACTCCATCATGTAGCTCGTAGCGCTTACCGTCGGGGAGCCACTCGATAAATTCTTCATAGGTTACAAGTTTGGATAAGGTTTGGGTCATAGTAACGCCTCCACATATATTTGACTTTACCAGCTCTTCGGCATTGGGTCATTTACTTTAATTCCGCACAGTGAAATGGATCTAGCCCATGATCTTGACACAATTCAAGCAGGCTGTTGGCAATAAGGTACTAAGCCTCAATGCCCGCCATAAGGCTGCTTTGGCTAACGCTTGATTATGAGCCGTTACACCATTAGCCGCCACCCACCTTGATGATATTTACAGCAAATTTTATTTAAGTAGACAACAATATGACCGTAGGGGCGGGGTTACCCCGCCCTTACAATGTGGTCAATTCAATTGAAAACTGCTGTATTGCTTCATAGCATCGGATAATTTGGCAGCACCAGGACGATTACTTGAGCGCTGTACTGATCGCCTACGGTGATCAAAGATAACCTAAATTAATCAGGACTAACGCAAAAATGCTCTGTGTCTCTGTGGTTCGTTTGTACCTAAATCCGATTAGTAATAATATCACACCAAAACGCAAAAGCGCAAAGAAGAACATGGCGCCTTTGCGCCTTTGCGTGAGCTATATACAATGATCAGAAGGATACTATAAAGGCATGCGAGGCAACAAATGGGATTGGACCAGGTAAGAATTGTATTGGTGGAACCAGCAGGTCCAATTAATGTGGGATCCATAGCACGGGTGATGAAAAATTTTGGGTTAAATCATTTAGTCTTAGTCAATCCCCAATGCGATCTGCTCTCAATAGAAGCAAAACACATGGCAGTTCATGCCCAGGATGTTTTAGAATGTGCTGTAAAAGTAGCAACATTGCCAGAAGCATTACATGGATGTACGCGGGCGATCGCCACAACTGCTCGTGTTCGTGACTGGGAAACCCCTCTAGAGCAACCCCGCTCAGCACTACCTTGGTTACTGGAGGAACCAACACAACCAGCAGCGCTAATTTTTGGTAGGGAAGACCGAGGATTAAGCAATGAAGAATTAAACTATGCTCAACGGTTTGTTCGCATTCCCACCAGTCCCAGCTATACATCACTGAATCTGGCTACTGCTGTTGCTATCTGCTGTTATGAACTGGCAGAAAGTCTCCAAATACACTTAACAGATGATGCAAAGAGGGATGTGCCCATGTCTATGTCTGGGTCTGATCCGGCATCTTTAGACCTTGTAGAAGCATACTACCAGCAATTAGAATCATTACTGCTCCTCATTGGTTATCTCTATCCCCATACAGCAGCTAGCCGGATGGAAAAATTCCGGCAAATATATAATCGTGCCCAGCTACAAACTAAGGAAGTAGCCATGTTACGAGGTGTTTTGCGGCAGGTAGAATGGGCAATTGGAAGTCTAAATAATGAAAACTTGTAACTCTTCGTTTACCATGTATCCAATCATCCTCGCCAAACTATTAATTATGGCTTAAACTAAACACAAAAATGCTGATGGGTGGCAAAAATTGATTTCACTATCCAGGTACTTGAGAAATGAGAAATGAA
>CAZZXJ010000889.1:0-2345 GCA_964657905.1 uncultured Stigonema sp. | reverse complement strand
AGTTTCTAACGCACCTTCCACCCATCCTTGCCAATTGGAATAGGCATCTCCGCAAATGTAGAGCGGTAGATTTGTATGGGGCTTAATGATATCTTTCATTACGTCTGGACTTTTAACTCCAATATTCCAGAAGTTCCAACCGCCACCAAACGGATCTTCAGCCCAGTGCTTAAAACAGACTTCATCAGGTGTTATATCCTCTGCCTTAACTTGGTGTATCTCGGCTAATTGCCGTGTCATCTCTTTTTTCATTTGTTCCGGTGCTTGATAGTCACTCCATTGGGGCGCATTGTCTGTCCATTGCATTGCATTTTTTTCCGTTTTTTGCTGCCCCTTTGCCCTCCATTTTGCACTACTCCAGTCGCGGTAGCCTTCCCAGAACTCAGTGTTGGTTCCATCGTCATAACTAGCCATAAGCATCGCTGACCCATCCTTAATTGGGTTTCCCTGACTATCAGCCCAATAATAAGTTTGACGAAGAGGCAGATCGGTTAGACTGCGTCCTAAACTCAGCTTTAATTTTTCTTGTTGCCACCACGGTTTGTCATAGGTAGAAAATATCTTGAAAGCAGTTTTCGGTGTTACGCTCTTAATCAGCTTGCTAGTGGCATCATCGCTCAAATATTTATTGCCGCATGAGATCAGTTCCAGCGAACGTCGGGGCATGGCAAGGATTAGTGCTTTAGCTGTGACGATATCGCCATTGGCAAAATTGAGCGTAAAGACATTACCATCCCAGTCGAAACTAGCTAATTTTTGGTCGCAGACAATGTTGCCACCAGCGTTGGTAAACAACTGAGCCATGTTCACCACCACTTGTCGATAGCCTTGGGCAAAGCCTTTGTAAGTTGCTTTAGTACCGAAATCCGCCAAGAACCACGGAATAGCGTCCGCAGCATTCCAGTTACTAAGCGTTGTGAGATACCCTCCAGCATCTTGCTCAAACCTATAAGCTTCATAACTTATGACTTGAATTAGGACATCCCAAAATCCTTGCTCATAGAGAGGTCGGTTTTCAGGACCATAGGTCGCGTTTTGAGCCTTTTGGCGATTTATTTCTGGAGGGTCATTCTCGTCAATGCCTGGGATAATTTTTTTGATAGCGTTTAGGATGATCTCACCAAGCGATTGATTCTTTTCGTCATCACGCAATTTGTAAGGAATATTTTCAGGTTTTTTACGAATATCTGACCAACGGAATGACGTTCCTCGCGTAAAGACAATATTGTCAGATGCAGGTGAGTCGTTCACAGGGAAATCGTACAAAGTAATTGGGGTAATGCCCGACTGAGAACCTTTTGCTGCAATGTCATTTAATTTGCAAATGAGCGTGTTAATTAAGGGTTGGATCGGTTCAGGTAGGATACGCATTCCCCCTAATTCAGCGACCATATTATTGATGTCAGGTGGCTTTACGGAGAGAAGACGCCCCCCAATATGCTTGTCAGCTTCATAAACCGTAACCGACTTTTTACCCCCATCGGTTAACAACCTCCAGGCAGAATATACCCCTGATATTCCGCCTCCTACAACTGCCACATCTAAAATATTGTTCTCTGTCATGTTTACACTCCTTAGTGTCTGCTGTTTTAAATTCTTCTTTTAAACCGCCTTGTTATTTAGGACAATTCTCAAAGTCAATTTTTGAATTTTTTAAGTTATAGGCATTTTTTCTTAAGCCAATTCACCCTATAAAACCAACCTCAAGAACGAGAACAGTTTCACATCAAAGCCCATAATCCTCTTAGGAACATCGTAGCTATCGAATGTCTGATGACTCAAATAGATATTAGCTTGAGGCAGTTAGCACTATTTCAACAGAGTTGCCAGCGCTAAGAGGCTTCTACAAGCCAGTTTAAATGCAGCTACTTGCTTTAAAGTTCAGTAAAATTACTGAAAGTAAGTAATTTCACTTTTATTTTATAAGTGTACATTTACCCATAAGCCTAAAAGGCTGATTAGTGATGTGAAATGTGGGAGCTTCGACTTAAAGTAGCCTTGAAAAGGCGATCGCATTCTCGAACTCTACCAACCGCGATGGCGCAGAGCGCCCGCTGTAAGCGATCGCACGAACTCAATTACAATAAAGTGAGCAGTGAAGCTCAATTTAGAGAGCGGAAGGCTGAAGAAATAGACACCAATTGAGAGTGAATAAAAAATGAGTGCCATTTCCTCTCCATGTTTAGAAAACAGGGGAGGGGCGAGGAGGTTGGGTGAAGTTCAAAGTCGTGACTACAAGCCCCATTTTTCGATCTTTGAAGGTGCGTTACCCTTCTCCTATCGGAGACGTTACGCGAATGGGATAACACACCCTTGTATCTCAGAGTTTAATCAAATGTTGAGCA
>CAZZXJ010000888.1:0-2347 GCA_964657905.1 uncultured Stigonema sp. | reverse complement strand
GATCTTGGTTCTCTGCCATTAAGAACAGCAGAAACTAATACATTGGTATCAACAATAATCTTCATTCACCTCGACGGTAAGCCTCAATCTCTGCTGCTATTTCTTCTTCTGTGATTTCCTGGACTCCAGGAATTGCCTGAGTGAGGTCAAATAAATCCCTAACTTTTTTGCTATTTTCTACTCTTTGATTATTTTCTGTCAAATTTACCATTTCAACCCGTTGTCCTGGTTGAAATGGTAAATTTGATAAAACTACATGATTTGGATCTTCAATGGTGAGATATGTTTTGTATGCATTCATTTCTATTTAACTCTTCCCGGAAACTAAGTATTGCGATCGCCCACTCGTTTTTTGATAAGTTGCTCTAGTTGCTTGAAGTCTTCTTCATTCAGCCCTCCAGTTTGTCGGATTACGCCTGATCGCTATTTGTGTAAAGTGAGGATTGCTGATTTTTGCTTAGATTCACATCAACACTGTTTTGTCAAGCTAATTTAGATGCGTTTGTTCTGGGTAGGTACGGGGTTATTGGTTTCAACTTCTTTGTTAACAGCAGCACGGTAGGTATCGACCGCGTGATTGGGCAGAACATCGCCATACTGGGTCAAGAAAGACCAAGCTTGCCCAACGTGTACATATACGTCCTTGCGAAACATAGTTGGGGGTGAGAGGGGAATCGAATCCCCCAGATTGACGATGCGATAGCTGTTGGGAACTAGCTGACTGTGGATTTTAGCGAAGTCCGGATTGCCCACCCGTGGTCCGGCGTAGGTGTACAATCGGATTTGATCTTTGAGTTTAGGAACCTTCTGAGCAATATCGATCGCTGCAAGGGTGGCGAGAGCAGATCCTAGGCTGTGCCCTGATATATAACAAGGCAGAGATGGATTTAACTTGCTGGCTATTTCGCGAGTCTGATCAGCAAGACCTTTATAAATCCTAGCAAAACCGGAGTGAATTTTGCTATTCGCAAAGCCTTCATAGCCCTTTTGGAAAAGCAGCACATCTCCGATCCACTCAGTTGTTCTTTGAGTTCCCCGAAAAATGATGATGTTGCCAGTCTTGGAGGTCAGAACAAAGCCAAAGAAGACGGGAATGAGCTTCTTGAGTTTCACTGCTTGCGTCACAGTGTTCCCGATGGCGCTAGAGGCAGTGTCCAAATTCTTTTCAACCGGATCTTGAGTGGCGGGTTCCCTCGTGGTTGTCTCTGGAGTTTCGACCTCAACTGTTTCTGAAATCCGAGCGTCTTCCAGACCCCTGATCGAGGCGATTTGAGTATAGCCGTGTAGCTGAGCGGTATATGCAGGTAGGGATTTGATGGAGCCATCAAAGGAGGAATCTACCTTGCCCGCGAGGTATTGCTGAGTACCCAACTTGCTGCACTGGATCAGTAGCTTAGATACGCCGCGATTGTAAGGAATTTTTGGTGGTGTCAGCTTTAACGATGCCTGAATCTCTATTCCTTGATTGATTTTCTTAGCATCGGCTTCAAATGTTTCCTTCAAAAGACGGCGAGAGTCTGTCTGAGATTTCTCCCTTGCCAACGCTTCTAGCTTGCTTTTCGTTTGCAGCCGGTGGTAATTGCGAGTTCCAGTTGCCGCGACCCCAAATGTCAGTCCGGCTAGCAGAATTTGCCGACGTCTAATCTGCATCATCGCCCTCCTCGGTTAGGACCACTAGCATAGAACTGGTTGGTTACCTGTCCCAATGTCCAAGTGAGGGTGAAAAAGGCGGCTGTGATGGCAAACCCTGAGAACAGTGGCACAACCAACCCAAAGCAGAACATCGTCACCCAAGCCATAAATGCGAGTGCAAAAGCCCCCAGACTGCCGAAAAGGTTTCCGGCGATCGCCAGGGGATCTTGACCTTTAGTATAGCCCCACTTAGAGCCTATATCCCAGATCATTTTCAATATCAACACACCAACCACCAGCAATGTCACCGTCAGAGTACCGCGAAACGGATTTAGTCCAATTATTGCAGATCCAATGGCGTAATCCAGAATCAGGTTGCGAATTTGCCGATGGCGTTGGAGCAGAAACGGCGGTGTTGCCATCGTTTCTGGTTCTGTTGCAGGTTCTTGTGGGTTGTTCAACATATGTTCGCCCAATTACCTTTGGTAAGTTTTCCTCCTTGGACTTCAGTTTCTCATTGAAGCAGCCATTGAACTAGTTATTATACGGAATTTTTCCATCTAATTTGCCGTGCATGGTACTGCACGTTCCCCAATCTGAATTAAACCATAGGGTTAACAAGGTTGGGGAACAGTTGAGTAATTACTGCGTTACGAGAGTGTTACGAAGCGACTTCTCCAAGAATTCTCGAATCCAACCCGTGCGATCGAACTAT
>CAZZXJ010000887.1:0-2375 GCA_964657905.1 uncultured Stigonema sp. | reverse complement strand
GTTAGTGGTTCTTTTAACAACTAACAACCAACAACTAACAATTCCCCTTAAAACTCAATTCCTGGTTGTGCTTTAACGCCTTGGTCACGGAAGGGATGCTTAATTAGAGTCATTTCCGTAACTAAGTCAGCTCGGTCGATTAATGCCGTGGGCGCGCCTCTACCTGTAAGAATCACATGATTTTCAACAAGCTTTTGCTCCAATCCAGCTAAAACTTCTTCAACTCGTAAGTAGCCGAGTTTAATAGCGATATTGATTTCATCCAACAGCACCAGCTTAAAGTCTGGATTGCGGATGTATTCTAATCCTTTTTGCCAAGCGGCGATCGCTTTTTCAATATCGCGATCGCGGTCTTGAGTGTCCCAAGTAAAGCCTTCGCCCATAGCATGAAATTCTAACTGCTGAGACCAAAGACCGAAAACCTCTTTTTCCGCAGGTTCCCAGGCTCCTTTGATAAATTGGATGATTGCCACCTTATACCCATGGCCAAGCGATCGCAAGACCATCCCCAAGGCCGCAGTCGTTTTCCCCTTACCATTGCCTGTGTTAACAATTATTAACCCTTTTTCTGGCAATGCTTGAGCGACTCGCTGATCCTGTACTTCTTTGCGTCGCTGCATCTTTTTGCGATACTGCTCATCAGTTAGGGAAGATGACTCCGCAACGGCTACATCACTAGTGGTTTCCAAAGATTCGTTGGTTTGCATGGCGCTGGCATCCTAACTACTGTCATAACTACTAGGATCTACCAAAATACTCAATTTGGAGCAACTAGTACAGCGGGCAATGATGTCTACGTTATAAACTTGAGCAATACGGGTAACGACAGCAGCTTGGACAACAGTGAGACTGGCGTTAAAAACTCCCGCACCAATAATAGGAATACTACCTGCTACACCAGTAGCGGCTCCACCTCCCATCATCAACAAAAGTTCGTTTCTAGCTTGGTCACGACAATATTTCATACACAAAGAACGAATGGTAATAGAGTTTACAAAGTTAGTACTTATTTTTAAGATACCCAGTTCAGGCTAAAAATCATCATTCTCCCACCACATTACGGTTTTTGGGACGATAGATGTGCTAAGACATGGAGATACAACTCGATCTTGGTTTAGTAATAAATAAGATAAGTAGTTCTTGCTTTACCTTTACTGTTGCACTCGCATTATTGGCAAAATGACTTTTGTTTGTGCGATCAAGGAGTCTGTGTTTGAGACTGTGTACTAACAGAACTATTAAGGTTACGAGCGATCGCTAGCACATTCGTAGCAAACTGCTGATAAGCTTCTGAGTGCTTAGTCATAAAGACAGGAATTGTATAGCGATGACTATAAATGACTAAGTATCGACGTTTATTAATGAGTGAAAAAAAAATAAGTACTAATCCTAGTAATAAAAGAAATATCGTTAAGTTTAAAGAGCTAACTAATGATATCAAGGCCGACACACTAGCAAAAGTAACTCCAATAGATAGCAATGCATATAATGGTGCTTCTATTATTTCAATTGAGTCAATATTTTGAATACGTGTCCACGATTCTTTCTTTTCTAAACCAGTCTTGAGCGTTCCCTTAAGGGTATCACCAGTAATTTTAAGGGTAATCGTTCCGTGTAAGGGAATTAATGCTGCGTAAAGCCCTTGGAAGCTGTCCTCAAAGTTGTAAGTAAATTGTTCTAACTGACGTTTAGGAAAGTGAATTTCTTTACCAGCAATGAATATTTGCTCTCCCGCTTGACTCATCCAGCTTCTTCATCCACACCAACTCGGGAGCATCCCATTTTTGTAAATTGCCCTCAGACTGGAAGTCTGGACGGCCGCGCGCGATTATCGCTTGGTGTTTTTGCGCTCCCAGGCATGCTCCCCACCAATGAAGTGCATTATTATGAAAAAAGCCTTGTTTATCAAAAGCAAATGTAGTGTCATAAATCTCGCGCTTCGCACTCCGATAAAGTTAGCGATCGGCATGTCAAAGTTGCGACCGCTCTTGAGTGCGACGCCATATCATATCTGCGGAGATCACTTAATGGAGCGATCGCCTATCCCAAAACTAATGGGAGCAAATATTTAGCCAACAAATCCTGACCTTTATGGCCCATATCCTGCAGCATCTCCTCAATCTGCTTCATAGCCATTGGTAAAGGCTTGGTGTGTCCATTCTCCCAACGGTTGACTGTGGAATAAGTGACGCCTAGTTCTGCTGCAAAGCGTTCCTGTGTCAGCCGAGTTGCAAGGCGCAACTCACGAATAAGGTTCCCAACTTCTGGCTGGTTGATTGCCAAAGGTTTTTTAAACTTGAGGGTCAAAAAAAGAAGTGCGGAGTGCGGAGTGCGCTTAACCCCATAGATGAAACAAGATCGCAAGTTCAAAGGAC
>CAZZXJ010000886.1:0-2387 GCA_964657905.1 uncultured Stigonema sp. | reverse complement strand
AAGGGTAATACCCTCTTCTCCTATTCGGGGCAATCTATGATCAAAGAAGAGGTGACGCACAGGATGATCGAGAAAATTTTGGGGATGTGGTTGAGCCTCACTAAACCAAGTCTCTTGTCTAGACTCCACAAGATCTAGAAGAATCGTAGGCGAGGCATTGCTGGCATAAAGTTCTACTGCTTCAAGAAATGTACTCTTGCCAGTATTATTCCTACCAGCAAATAGATTGACGCGACCTAGTCTTCCGACCTCAAGGTGTCGAAAGAGTCTGAAGTTACGTATATCAAAGGACTTCAGCATAAAAACTTTTCGTATTCTCTTCCCACTAGCTTACAAGATACTCCATTAGATTGAATTCTTAACGATCGCATCTAGTTCACTCGCTGGCGAAGTTTTTAGCTTGTTCAAGCAAGATAGCTCCACTGATAACCTAGCAGTCTAACGGCATAGCTCACTACCTGCAGATAACCCTTACCGCCAAGGTTGCCTAGTCAAAGATCCTAATGGACACGCAATGTTGCTAATCGCGGAATAACGGCTAGAAGATCTGGCAGAGGAGCGTTATAAGCGTTGAAGCAACTGATCATACTCTGTATGTATGCCAATCCAGAACCAGTAGATATGATCTTCCTCTAGTAATCCGAGAGATCGGTAGTTCAGTCCAACACGAGCTGAGTAGATTGGTTGACGCTGACAAACAAGTTTGAACTGAAGACTGTTATGGTATGGATCTGAACGCCAAAGAGCGTAGGCTTTGGCAGCTTGTTCTTGAACCGATACAGGAAGCTGACTAAGTTGCTTACGAAATGCTTTCGTAACACTTGACTTCATGGCTCAGATGGAAAAACGTCAGCCAGAGGGGTAATGTCGCCAGCAGTAATGTCCTGACGTACCATCTCAGCTAGACGATCCCACTGATTGTCTGTTGTGGCTTCAAACCTAACCTTCCACGACCGATCATCCTCTAGTTCAGCGAGGAAACGAGTAGCGATCTCATCTTGCTCTTCTTCTGGCAGCTTCTCAAGTTCTGCAATAACGCGCTGAAGTAATTCAGTCATAACTTCAAAATGTGCATAGCCCTTCATTTGGCATCATAGCCGATCCTTAGGGGAGCAACAAAGGAAAAGTTGGATGGTAAAAATTTAGGCACTCAGTAAATACAGCTTAGTCAGTCGGTCTGCAACTGGGAGCAGTCTGGGAGGAGCAAATAATCCCAGTCCAGTTAAGCGGCAATCTGGCTCGTCTTTAAGCACGTGGCTTAGTGCTATCAGCTACAGTTGCCGAGTTTTCACCTGTTCTTCTGGCTGTTGCATGGACAGAATCCAGAGAAGCACCTCTGATACTTGGACAGATGAATTTCTTTTCAGAGTTTGATGTGTGTTTTTACCGCGCCGATCTAGCTTTCGAGGTACGCCCAAGAAGAAAATGAGCCTTGAAAGCACGGACACGCTATGTTGCTGATTGTGGAATAACGCGCTTTCGAGAGTTTGCATTCTGGGGATGATTTGCCCGAACCGGAGGCGATCGCAGCAGAGATTATGGTGAAGTTGCAGACGACGATGGAAGTCGGAGAGAGTGCAGCACTTCTAGAATAAAAACATGAGTTAATAATTGTAATGCATAAAAAGCGTAATTAAAAAATTTATGTACACCCAACTTTCATTTTGGAAAGAATCAAGAGAACAAAGCCAGCCAACTTGCTTGCAACTACCTATGCCTGATGCAGAAGTCATCATGTATTGCAACTTATTCGATAAAAAGGAAAGTGACCATTTGTTTTCCGAGTTATGTAGCACTATTGATTGGCGGCAAGACTCAATACAGTTCTTTGGTAAGTATGTTACTTTACCACGACTTACTGCCTGGTATGGAGATGAAGGTAAGTCATACACTTACTCAAAAATCAAGATGGAACCTCAGAGATGGACGACTACGCTAATAAAAATAAAATCTCAAATTGAAGACGTGGCTAATACAAAATTTAACAGCGTACTGCTTAATCTATACCGTGATGGTAAAGATAGTGTAGCTTGGCATAGTGATGATGAGCCGGATCTAGGGGAAAATCCAGTTATTGGCTCTGTAAGCTTTGGTGCTACTCGTCGTTTTATGTTGAGGCATAAGTATAGAAAAGAATTAAAGTTTGAAATTGAACTAACTCATGGGAGCTTTCTTTTGATGAAAGGAGTAACTCAACATTTTTGGCAACATCAGATCCCAAAAACTAATAAACTTATTCAGCCAAGAATAAATCTTACTTTTAGGAAAGTAGTCTAAATATAGGCATTGTAATGGTTATTCGCACCTACTCTTTTAGGTGATAATGACGCTCGTTCCGACGCGGGGGTACCCGAATATCGCTTCGCTATCGCTACCGCTTCGCTAAC
>CAZZXJ010000885.1:0-2387 GCA_964657905.1 uncultured Stigonema sp. | reverse complement strand
TACCAGAACTCGTAGTTCGTAGTAAGCACTTTAGTGCTTATGAGCGCTGAAGCGCTCACTACGAACATCCTTCTAAATACCTTTGCCACATTTGCTCGTAAGCCTTCTCCATCTCACGAGTAAATTGCTTAGCATTCCATAAAGGTGCAGTTTGCCGCGATGCTTTCAACTGACAGGCAATTTTGTCACGTAACGCCTTATCCTTACCCAAGCGCACACCCCATTCTACATACTCTTCATCCGTCCAAGCAATACCTTCTGTAATACCAGCATTTATCATCATAGTGTAACTATTCCGAGCCGCAAATTGTTCACCCACTCTGGTCACCAAGGGGATGCACATCCAAAGGGTTTCTAGGGTTGTGGTTGCACCGTTATAGGGATAAGTATCTAGTACCACATCAGCAATTCCGAGATTAGCGCGGTGGGTTGCTTCTAAAGCAACTTGCGGCAAAAATCGTATGCGATCGCACTCCACACCCTCTTGTTCTGCAATTTCGTAGAAAAACTTTTTAATGGCTTCTTCCTCAGACAAACCTTTAATCAAAAAATAGCTATTTGGCACTTCTTTAAGAATTTTCATTTGCCATCTTATTGTCTCAGGATGCCGCTTGCATCCCCTTTGAGCGCTAAGATACACTACTGCATCAGTGGGAATATTTAACTCATCTCGGCGCAACGTAGGAACCCCTACCTCAAACCCATCAACGGCTACATAGGTCTGGGGCAATCGCCAAATTTTCTCTGTATAATACTCCTGCGCTGAATCTGGCAATACATAGGGGTCTGCAATGAAGTAATCAATAGCAGGTATTCCTGATGCATCCCACCCTAGCCAAGTCACTTGAATTGGTGCTGGCTTGAGTGCCATCACTTCACTGCTAATATCTAAACTGATACTATCAAGGTCAATTAAAATATCAATTTCATCTTGATATATCTTTTCGGCAATTTCTAAGCCGTTCATGCCTAATTTATGAGCATGAGATGCCTGATTGACATACCACTCCTGTAGCCAATCATCTACCAGCTTATAGTCTACAAAATAAGCATGTATTTCAAATTTTTCACGATGATGATGCTTAAATAGCCAACGAGCCAGCCATCCAACAGAATGGTTTCTTAAAGCGTAAGATAGATATCCAATCTTTAAAGGTTTTGTAGAAATTCTTGAACCTTGATTATTGAGAATTCTCTGAGAGTAGCGATCTGCTTGATCTGGGGCAATAGCTTGAACATTTGTCTGAAAAATTTGAGCGACTTGATTATGAATTGGTTTATAATATGCCGGAACGTCTTTAATATGAGGTATGGCAAAGGATGGGGTAAGCAAATGAAGAGTTTTCAACTCATCCAGTGGGAGCGGTTGTGCTTTGATAAATTCTTGGAACAGTGATTCTAACTCTTGGGAAGAAGAGTAGATTTCCTCCCAATACCCACCTACCATCATCAACCCGCGCAAAATTAAGTGAATGGCAAAAATTTTATCTGGCAATTCTTGCGATAGGGAATAACACAACTTAGCCGTCTGTATTCCCTGAGAATAATTATTAGAATCTTGATAAAAAATAGCTAGATGTCGTGAAGCTTCTATATTTTGGGTATCTAAGCGTAAATATAATTCTAAAATACGAGCTGCCAGTACAGGTCGCTTCAAAGTATGACCAATCTTCATCGCAGCATGCAAGAACACAAATAAACAATCTTCAGGATTCGAGAAGTAAGGTAAACAAGCTTCTACTAATTCCAAAGATGCTGGATGAAGAGGCGCAGTATTTAAAACTTCCTGCAAGACTTGCAGCAATAACTCTGCATTTAAATCTACACTTTGTCCAGTCTGTAGAAGTTGAATCACTCCCGACTCATTCAACTCCACTCCTTCAAACTTTTCCAAATGAATGGAAAGTAGAATAATCTTGAACAAGTTATTGATATCGCTGGGATTAATTTCCCGTATGTGTTGGCGAATTGCCCAAACTAGAGAATATTCTGCCAGCGTCTCGCGTCGTTCTGCCTCTGTTTGCAAAACTTCAATCAGTTCATTTGTCCAAATCTGAATCTGTTCTTCTTCTGCATCTGTCATTGGCAGCATCCAAGTCATTTGAGCTTCTGCTTCTTGTCCTTGCAAAAGCAAAACCAATCCCAAATGCCAGTAGTGGGATAGAACATCAGGTTCGGCTACTATTGCTTCTTCGTATAAACTTGCAGCCTGAGGATATTCGCCTTGAACTAGATATTGATCAGCTTGCTGCTGCCAGTTAATTAAATCGGCAATCATAGGAGATATTTTTTATGGTTACTAACATATTGCACCTGCACGAGATCATGGTGGGCAATGCCCACCCTACGATGCTGGTAATCAAGATTTCGGGAACTAATGTCTTGTC
>CAZZXJ010000884.1:0-2397 GCA_964657905.1 uncultured Stigonema sp. | reverse complement strand
TCCTGAATTGTGAGTGCTAACGTCACCAAGCACTGAGGCTAGGTGAGGGGTAACTTGACTGTAGCGGCGAGTAATGAGTAGTGACGAGCGACACTGAATGGCTAGTTCATCTGTGTATCGTCCTAAGGTTTGACGCTCAATACCCCAAGCACGGCTGGTACCGGCAATAGTCAAGTCAACGGCTTCTGAGGCTGATACTACGACTTGCATCGGTTCTACGGCTTCGATAATTTGAATGTCAATGCGATCTCGTACATTTTTAGGCAATTGCTCCATCATATTGTGCAGCTCATAACTTAGTTCATTTTTGACCTGATTGTCGGTCACCACCTGTAAAATTATTAAACTACATGTATCATGATTTACCAATAACCTGAGAGCAAGTATGAGTGCCAAATCATCATGAATGTTTGTAGAGTAAGGAACCAACAAGCGCTCTTGGCGCTCTTCTCCCCGGTCTATAAAGACTGCCACATCTACTGGCGCGGTGGAGAGAATTTGACCAACTCGTCCACCTAAACGATTCTTACTAAAAGCTGGGCGATGCCATCCCACTATAATCAAATCAGCTTGCTCTAGTACGGCAATCTCTGCTGTTGCCCGTGCGACATTATTTGATATGCGAACCATCGGATGTACGTAAGAGCGTAGTGCTGCTGGTTCCAAACGTGAAGTCAATTCTTCTAGCTGATCGAGGCGCTGCATGATTAATCGATCTGCCTCTAGTGGGGTACTCTCAAATACATAGTCTTCTTTGAGTTCAATCAGGCTAAGGGGATTAACAATGGCTGGTTGTCGGTAGTTGATAGCTAGAGTACATGCTAACTGCACCAAACCTTTCTGGGTACCGGGATTAGCCAGTGGGACTAAAATTCGGTAGGGACGATCTTTCAGGTCGTTCTGATTGGCAGTGGTTACCTTGCCCAGATCTTCTTCAGGTTCCGACTCCACCATATCTAACCTGATCTGCTTTTTCGGATATGTCCACTCTAGTAGCGGCGAGGTCATAAATGTCGTTACCAATGCCATAATCACCAGCATGGTAAACAGTAAGGGTGAGATGACACCTAGGCTAAGACCAATGTTGAGCACTATTAGCTCGGTCAAGCCACGAGTATTCATTAACCACCCAAGCGCCGAGGCTTCCTGGTGAGTAATGCCACTGACACGAGCTGCTACATAAGTGCCAATATATTTACCTAAGATGGCCACCACGAGTACAACTAAGCAAAGTAACCACAATTTGGGATGGTTAATCAAGCCAATTTGTGTCCGTAGACCACTATAGGCAAAAAAAACTGGGAGCAGAAATATCAGCACAAAATCTTCAGTTTTGATCGCTAACTCCCGCACCAAACCTGCATTTTTGGGCATGACTACTCCCAGTAAAAACGCTCCAAATATCAGGTGAATACCAATGAGTTCGGTGATTAGTGCAGAAGCAACCACAAGCATGTAAATCAAAGCTAGGACAAATTGGTTGATGCCTCCTGTGCGCCGGTAATGGTTGGCAAGGTTTTGCAGAAACCAACGTCCGACTGTCACCATGAAAACGATGTAGAGCAGGGAATAGAGAATGGTGGGGATAGCCTTGCTGAAGGTACCAGTATGTGCTACAGCGATCGCCACTGCCAGGATACACCAAGCTGTCACATCATCCACTGCTGCACAAGTTAAAGCCAACGTCCCCAACCGAGTCCGGTGCAAGTTATTCTCAGTAATAATTCGCGCTAGTACGGGAAAAGCAGTAATTGACAGCGCTGCCCCCAAAAACAAGGCAAAGGCGGTAAAAGAGACGCTAGCATTAGAGACTAAAGGATAAAGTAGTACCGCTAGCAGCGTTCCCAAAGAAAACGGTACCAAGATACTAACGTGGGAAGTCAAAATTGCTATTTCTATATTGCCACTGAGGTATTTGGGATTTAGCTCTAGCCCGATCAAAAACATGAAAAATATCAACCCAACCTGAGACAGCAAATTTAAGAAGGGAAGCGTTTCAGGTGGAAACAAGCTAGCTGATAACCCTGGAGCAACCAAACCAAACAAAGATGGTCCGAGCATAATCCCAGCGACAATCTCACCAATTACCAGTGGTTGCTTAATCCACCGGAAGGCAAGTCCTACTAGCCGTGACAGTCCAATAACAATCAGCACCTCCATCAGAACGAGAACAACTGTTTGCATAGTTTCCTTACAAGCGACTATCCGGTGTTCTTAAGATGATTCTTTAAGTTGCTTGACAATGTCAACCTTTTTTCGGCTGACTCTGGGATCATTCACGCTTGGGATGAATGATAATTCTTTTTACAACACAGTTGTAGTCGTTATTAGTGAAGAGTTGCAAGTTTACGCTTGAGTATAAAATACCTAACGCATTTAGTAAAGAAATGTAAACGG
>CAZZXJ010000883.1:0-2402 GCA_964657905.1 uncultured Stigonema sp. | reverse complement strand
TATTGTAAGCTTCAGTATAGTTGGGATGAATCCGCAGGGCTTGGTTGTAATCCTCAATTGCCCCCTTGTTATCTCCCAATTCATTGCGGGCATTACCCCGGTTAACGTAGGCATCAGCAAAGTTGGGATAAATCTGCAGGGCTTGGTTGTAATCCTCGATTGCTCCCTTTTTATCTCCCAAACCATAGCGGACAGTACCCCGGTTATAGTAGGCATCAGCAAAGTTGGGATGAATCCGCAGGGCTTGGTTGAAATCCTCAATTGCCCCCTTGTAATCTCCCAATTTATCGCGGGCATCACCTCGGTCATTATAGGCAACAGCATAGTTGGGGTTTAGGCGAATTGCTTCGTTGAAAGCAGCGATCGCACCTTGAAAGTCTTTTTTCTCATACTTATTCGCAGCCTGAATATAGAAGTCGTCAGCTTTTGGTGCTGTCGCTACGGCAGTGTTCGGAGGACGGACTCCCACATCTACTCCAGATGTTGCTGACCGTCTCAAAAAGGTATTGATGGGAATGCCCAAATTAAAGCCTGTTTTAACAACAATATTGGGATTTATCTCAGAACTTTTATAGTTATCCGTGGTGTCGCCTTTGCCATGAATTCCGATCAGTTCACCTTTTTCATTCAGCACTGGACCGCCACTCATTCCCGGTAACGTATTATTGCTGTAAACTAAGGCGTAGCCATTAGGCAGCGCTTTTGAGGTATTTGCATTAATCTTCCCATCGGTGAGAGTGTAAATCGAACTAGAAAATACTCCTCTGACTTCTGGAAACCCAGCTACATAAGCTGTTGCGCCTTCTGTAGATTCGTCAGAGTTGCCTATCTTAGCAATGGTGTAACTAATACTGCTGGTAAACTGCACAACGGCTAAGTCTACATCTGGTAGCTTTTTCACAGTGCTATAGTTGACCGAATAGCGCTGACCATCTGGGGTGACAATTTCATATTTATCTGGAGTTTTTACCACATGATAGGCTGTAAGGACAGTGTAAGTATTGCCTGATCGCTTGATCATTACCCCTGAACCGGAACCATTTTTATTGTCAACCAGCACTGCAATTTGTTTGGCAATCTTACCCACCTCAACTGGAGATAGTGCTACCGCAATTTGCGGCTGCACAAGTGCAATTGATACTCCAATCAATGCTGGCGCGAGTCCATAATAAAATTTCATTATTTAATCTCCCATAAGGTTTACTTGCCCTACCCTCTCAATTGGCACAGCCCAACTGAGGCGAATAATTTTTTGGTGTAAAGCTGGGTCAGCTTCGGAACCATCAGCAAGCACCGAGGGTGCATCTCACAGGGGATAGGCGTGCTTTCCATTCACACCCACAACCTGACCTTGACGGTTCAGCAGTGGTCCGCCACTCATGCCCTTTTCGATGTTATTGGTGTATCCAACTTGATAGCCACCTTTCAAAGCGAGTTGCAGCACCAGCGACACTTTACCATTCGTGAACGCAAAGCCTTTGTCTTTAGATTGCTCTCCTGTAGAGGGAAACCCAGCTGCAAACACCTCATCTCCCACCGCTGGTTTTGCTCCTAGAGATGGCACAGTATAGGCACGAATAGTGCTGCGAAACTGCAATAAAGCCAAATCATTACCTTGTAGAGACGCGATCTGTCGCGTCTCTACATTTTTGGCTGTATATATCTGACCATCGGGGGTTTGAATGCGATAGGGCGGTTTACCTGCTTGCAACACATGAGCATTTGTCAGGACTGTATAAATGGAGCCTTGTTTTTTTAGTATAATCCCTGAGCCTAAGAAATCTTGTGACATCACTCGCACGGTGATAGCTTGAGCTTGGTGGTGTAGCTGTTCTACAGATAGTTCAGTGGGAGGTTTTTCCGGTTGCGGAAAGTAGCAATCAACACTGGTACATGGTCGAGAAGAACTGACATTTGCTGCCCTTGTTGAGAGCGTAATTGATAAACTGCCAAGACAGGCAACCAATGTGAATTTACGCCAATCCATCTGATTTTCATACCCAGTTACGTTGAAATGTGAGAAGTGTAGGGTGCGTTAACCGAGAGTAATGCACCACCCTAACTAAGCTTTCGCGTATTTAACTTGCGTTAACTGGGCGGGCAGGATGCCCACCCCCACAAGATTTTTAATGAAATTTGGGTGTGCAAATTCAATAACTTTACAGCAGTTTTCAATTGAATTGTCCACATTGTAAGTAAGGGCGGGGATACCCCGCCCCTACGGTTATATTGTGGCTGTAAATAGGCGGGTAGGACGCCATTGGTGTCAACTTAATCTCAAATGGGCGGTTAAAACCGCAGCTACACAGGCAAAACCAGACGAACGCAAGTTTCAAAACCTTTGATTTTCCATTAGTCCGCGCAGGCGGACTTTGTTTGTGTAGCCGCGAATTCCATTCGCC
>CAZZXJ010000882.1:0-2406 GCA_964657905.1 uncultured Stigonema sp. | reverse complement strand
CGCCCCTACCCGATGTACCTCACTGAATCGCAAACCGCTATAAGTAGGTGTGCGGAAAAATTTACAAATATATTACGAAATGTAAAACCTCTACAATTGGCTCGTAGTTGCGCTGTCTTCGCTCTTTGCGGTTAAATAACCTAAATAAGTTTGTAGTGAGGACTTCAGTCCTCAGGCGCAGAATAACTTGTGGCTTTCATGATTCTTTTTACCATATCTACGTAAATTCACGATTTACGTAATAGTCATCTATTGAATAGATTGGAAACCAAATCTACCTACTATCAGCTGATTAACATTTAGGCGTAAAAATAACATGGAAAAACATTTGCAATATTGGTTAATTTTTCAGCGCCGATGGTTGCCTATCTCTATAGTTTTTGGACTAGTTTTGGCATTGAGTATAGTGAGAACCTTACTAGAAACGCCAATCTATCAGGCAATGGGACAGCTTGTATTGAAAAAGAATTCTACCTCAACGCTTACAGGAGTAGGTAACCAACTAGGACAGTTGGAGAGTTCAGTCAGCGGAAGACCTCTGGGAACCGAGGTAGCAGTTCTGCGTTCTGTACCCATAGCCGAAAGGACTCTCAACGCCCTCCGCCTCAATCTCAACCCCCTGGTATTTTTACATGAGCTACAAGTCAAAAATATTGAAAACACTGATGTCTTGGAACTTTCTTATACAGATACAGACCCCAGAAAGGCTGCTTCGATTATTAATACTTTAATGAAAATCTATATAGAAAATGATATTAATGCTAACCGCGCTCAAACCAGATCTGCCAGGGACTTTATCGCCCAACAGTTACCCCACAGGAAAGCCGCATTACAACTTGCTGAGCAAAAGCTGCAAGAATTTAAACAGCAAAACAGAGTTTTAGACCTCAAAGCCGAAGCTTCATCAAGCGTTGCAATTCTCACCGATTTAGACAGACAAGTAGCTGCAACTAGATCCGATCTAGCGTCTCAAACCGCACGGATGGAATCAATTAAGAAACTGTTTGGTGTGAGTTCACAGGAGGCTGTCATTGATGGTTTTGTGGGAGAGTCTCCATCCACTGTTTCAGTTCTTGCACAGTTACAAGATATCCAACAAAAGATTGAAATCACAAGGCTGCGCTTGACAGACAGTCACCCTTCGGTGATTAACCTCAAGGAACAGGAAGCTGTTCTCAAAAAAGAACTCAAGCAGCGGATAGAACAAAGCTTTATTGGTGACGCAGGGCGTTTAAATCAGGCAAAAAATCCTGAAGATATTGTACAGCTAAGAGGTCAAGGTTTGCAACAAGGAATCCTTGGCAACTACGCCAATGTTGAGGCAGAACGCCTCAGTTTGCAGGTGCGGCTAAAAGCTTTGGCTGAAGTCATCACATCCTACAGACAAAGAGCTAATACTCTACCGCAACTGGAGTTGCAGCAGCGCCAACTAGAGCGTGAAATAGCTGCAACTGAGTCTAGCTATCAAAACCTTCTGGCTCGGTATCAGGACCTTCAAGTAGCAGAAAATCTGCAGGTGAGTAATGCTCTGGTTGTTACACCTGCCCTAATCCCAGGTGTGCCGATCAAGAGCCGTCAGTATATAAACTTGTTCCAAGGATTTATGGGTGGAATTTTACTAGGTGCAGTCACTGCCTTTGTTTTGGAAAAAATTGACAAAACTATCAAAACCACTCAATCTGCAAAAGACTTACTAGACTATACCTTACTGGGCTGTATTCCGCCATTTACCACTAGCAATATGATGTCAAAGGTAATCGTAAAAAACAGACCTGATTCTCCTGTGAGTGAAGCTTTTCGGATGCTGCAAACTAATCTGAAATTTTTTAATTCAGAACAATCAATCAAAGTCATTGTGATATCGAGCGCTGTACCTAAAGAAGGAAAATCGACAATTGCTGCCAACTTAGCTGTCTGCATATCTCAACTAGGGCGCAAGGTATTGCTGGTGGATGCAGATTTGCGTAATCCCAGTCAACACAAAATCTGGGAAATCCCCAATGAGGTTGGCTTAAGTAATGTTCTCAAAAATCAGTCAGATCTAGAGCATGCTGCGACTGAAGTCGTGCCTGATTTGCAAGTTATAACCGCCGGTGAACTGACTAATAACCCAGGCGCGCTTCTCGATTCCAGCCAAATGGCTATATTTGTGGCTCAAGTCGCGCAAAAATACGACTTTGCTATCTTCGATAGTCCCCCGTTGACAGTAGCTGCTGATGCAACTATTTTAGGCAAACTTGTGAATGGCATTTTGTTTGTGGTTCGACCAGGAGTCGCTGATTCTGATAGTCTTTCTCTCTCTAAAGAACTATTGCAGAAAGCCAATCAAAATGTTTTAGGTATAGCAATTAATGGCGTCAAAGTTAACCAGCAATATTCTGGCTACAACATGAGTGAGGTTTCAGG
>CAZZXJ010000881.1:0-2414 GCA_964657905.1 uncultured Stigonema sp. | reverse complement strand
CTAATAGGTAGGCTTCATTCTTACAAAATAAATGATGGCGAAAAAATACCCAGAATATTGCCGCCCAAGGTAGTGCAGTCTGGAAGAATCGTTGTACTGTTCCGTAACTCCCACCTTTTCCAGCCCAACGAGAGATTCCTAACATCGTGACTCTTCCGAGAGTCGCTAGCATCGCCGTTATGATTCGACTCCATTGCCGCATCGTAGTAATGCTTATGTGTGGTCGTAAGCATTCCAATAGTGCTAACATACCTGGCATGGGCTCTCTATGGATTTTGAGTTGTGGTTTTGGTTGACAACAACTCTACTACAGAAAGCCCTCTTTATTTTGGCGAAGGTATTGTGTTCAAGAAACCGGGTTTCTCGGCTTTCACGAATCATTTAGGATCGCTATATGTTTGCAAAACTCACATACTCCCTTACGCAATCAACAACCTAGCTTTATCCGCTTGCTCTTGCACAGTTTCCTTCAGCCACTCACTGATAGATTTAGCCAGCTTAATAGCTATTGTTGGGTCTTTAGTTAAAGTCTCCAGGATTTTTTGCTGCAACTGTGGTTTCTTCTGATACACTAACTCGTCAATTTTCTGATCGGGCACCAATTTGCGTATCCAGCCAGGTATATCTATATCCTTCACTACGGACTCACCGACAAAGTAAGCTACTACCCCAATAATCGGTGCAAGTATTCCAGCAAAAATTAGGATATGGAATAATCCTGCGAGAACAACGCCTACGATTAAAGCAACAAGGTGTCCAACAAATATAGAAAGTCCGGTGAAATCATCAAGCGATATAGATGTGGGAACCTTTCCCGTGTGGTCGCCCAGTTCAATTGTTTTGTTGCCAAATGTGCCGAGTGGTAAACCATACTTGTTACAGATAGAATCTGTTTTTTCCCTCACTTCGTTCTGAACTGAGGACAGCCACTCCACCAAACACGTAGTCATTTTGTAATGGGCATCACTTCCTGTTAGCCAAGCTTTAGCTTTTTGCCCGATTTCCGACTCCAGATTTGAAAGCGTTATGATGTCCCGATTGCGCCAAGATTGCACTTGTTGCCTGATGACCTCGTCTACCAAACCATTTGCCAGTTCCTCTGCTAATTTCTCTAAAAATGCGGGTATGTGATTCCCAACAATACCTGTCAGTTCTCGGTCAAGGAATTGACTAATTTCTTCCATAAACCAGCCTGTGCGAATGTACACCCGTCCCCAACGCGCCAGTCCTCTAGCAATAGAAAGTTCAGGTTCTCCATCTCTTTTACAAGGCAAATTGGGAAATACCTCCTGACATATTTCCAGAACAAACCACATCTTAGAAGCACTACCTGTGAGGAGGATAGAACTAGGTTGAATGCCTAGCTTATCCAATTTTTGTTTTACCGCCTGCAACTGGTCATGAAAAGCATCCCGCCAACTTTTGTTACCTAGTTCTGGCAGAGGTTGGCTAAGGATTGCGTTCATAATTTTGCCATTAACTAGGGGCAAGAACTTAAATTTTCTTTGAATATCTTCACTACCGACATTAACTAAACTATCTTCGTAAGAATCATGATAGGTAAAATACTCTTCTTTTGCCTTACGGCATCGCAGTTCACAGCGATTTTTGTATAACGGGATTTCCTCAAAGATTTTTTCTAACTGCGAAATTTCTTCTAGTTGCAAAATTTCTTCATCGCTCAGAAGTTCTCCTAGTCGTAAAATTTCTTCACGTCCCTCTCTATATTGTCTATGACATTCAAGGGTTTTTTTTAGAATTTCTTTGTCAATTAGGGATGCACCCAAGTCGTGTCCAAAATCTACTGGGGTATCAGACATACCCTTGACAAGGGTGTAATCTGTGGTGGAAGAACCAATGTCGATCACCAGCACAGACTTTTGTAATTCTTCTATGGTGAATATGCCACTTTCTTTAGCATGCATCAAAGCAGCCCGTGACTCTTTGACTACCCGAAGATTTGGCAAGCAATCTTCAGAAAGGAGTTGTTTGTAACTCTCAATTTCTTCTTGCCACCATCCTGATGGACAACCTATGAAAAAGTAGTTATCATCTCCTAACTGAATTTGATTGGTATCAATTAAATGTTTGTAAATTGCATTAACAAAATCTTTGATATTTTTTTGGTATACTATCTCATTAAAGTGCCTTGTTTTAAAGGCAATTTCAAAAACCGTGGCATCGGGTAGCAGATACGCCATTTCCCCAATGATAATTCCTTGTTTAGGATGATGGGCAATGGCGGTGGTTTGGCTTTTCCTGTTATTAATCAGCAGACTTTGAGGAGTATTTTCTTGATTATCTGCTCGCACCCAGGTAAGAGCCGTTTCTCCGTGTCCTAAATCAAATCCAATGATTTTGATATCGTGATAATCTTGCATTGTTAATTGCTAATTGCTAATTGTTGATTGTTG
>CAZZXJ010000880.1:0-2433 GCA_964657905.1 uncultured Stigonema sp. | reverse complement strand
TTTTGACTTTTGACTTTTGACTTTCGCCTTGCGGTACAGGCTCCCGAAGAAGCAGGAAATCTCAACTGTGAAGTTGAGAGTCCCACTCTGTCCTATAAGGACAGCGTCGGGAGAATATCACTAGATGCACCCTTGACACTCCTTTGCACTGTATAAGCTTACCTCGAATGTCTCCAGAAAAGGGAGTAGTTTACTACACTTTGACGTCTTGGTTTGACAAGCGAGTGCAGGAAAACCAAGCGTTTAAACAATCAGCGCCAGTTGTGAAATAATAATATAATCGTATTTTTTCTAAAAAAGTCTTGCCTTATCTGGACACCTGTGCAATTATACTAAATTAATGTCGCAATTAAGTACTGTAAATTGATTGACTTACAGTATATAAAGCATAGGCATTGTGCAGCTACTTTAAATAGGCATCATGCAGCTACTTTGGTTTTTCCCAACTCACGGTGATGGGCGCTATCTCGGCACTGCTACAGGCGGACGGGCAGTCAGTTTTTCTTACCTCAGGCAAATTGCTCAGGCAGTGGATCATTTAGGCTACACGGGCGCTTTGTTACCTACAGGTCGCTCTTGTGAAGATGCTTGGGTTATGGCATCAACTCTGGTAACTCACACACAAAAGATGCGCTTTCTGGTGGCGATACGTCCTGGTTTGATGTCACCAGGGGTGGCAGCAAGAATGGCAGCAACGTTTGATCGCATCTCTGGCGGACGCTTGCTGATTAACGTAGTCACCGGTGGCGATCCTGTGGAGTTAGCGGGAGATGGCTTGCACCTAAGTCATGATGATCGCTACAAATTAACTGATGAGTTTTTGACAGTATGGCGGCAAATTGCCGCAGGTGAAGTCGTTAATTTCGAGGGCGACTACCTCAATATCCAAGGTGGCAAGTTGTTATTTCACCCAACCCAGAAACCCTATCCACCCTTGTGGTTTGGTGGTTCCTCGGACATTGCTCAAGACATTGCCGCCAAGCATATAGATGTGTACCTCACATGGGGTGAACCACCAGACATGGTTGCTGAAAAAATTGCCTCAGTTCGCAGAGGCGCGGAAGCACAGGGACGGAAGTTGCGGTTTGGCATTCGCTTACATGTTATTGTACGGGAAACTGAGAGCGAAGCTTGGGATGCTGCCAATCAATTGATTCGGTATGTGGATGAGGAGGCGATCGCTACCGCGCAAAAAACCTATGCTCGCATGGACTCTCTTGGACAACGCCGCATGAGCCAATTACACAACAGTAGTCGAGAAGCTTTGGAAATTAGCCCAAACCTGTGGGCGGGGATCGGTTTGGTGCGAGGTGGGGCGGGAACTGCCTTAGTAGGTGATCCCGATACTGTTGCTGCTAGGATGTTGGAGTATGCAGACTTGGGGATCGATGCCTTCATCCTCTCTGGTTATCCCCACTTAGAGGAGGCTTATCGAGTCGCAGAACTGTTATTCCCTCGTCTTCCCCTAGAGGATCTCCCAGTAGTTGAGCAGCAACAGGTGTTAAGTCCTTTTGGGGAAATTGTTGGTCATGAAGATTTTCCCAAGCAGCCCAAACAAAAACCAGCTGCTACCGTGGATTAACCAAAATATCATCACAAAGAGGTTTTAAAAAATGGCTTATATCTTAGCGATCGCCGGCAGTCCTTCTCATCCCTCCAGAACTTACGGCCTTTTGGAATACGCTGCCAAAATCCTACAGCCCGAAGGCTTTCAAACTGATATCATTTCAGTTCGCGATCTGCCTGCTGAAGATTTAGTGTTTGGACGGTATGATAGCCCTGCCTTACAACCGTCGAAAGCACTACTACAAAAGGCAGATGGTGTAATTATTGCCACCCCAATTTACAAAGCATCATACACAGGAGTACTCAAAGCATTCTTAGATTTATTGCCGCAAAGGGCTTTAGCAGGAAAAGTCGTGCTGCCGATCGCCACTGGTGGAACCATTGCTCATTTGTTGGCAATTGAGTATGCCCTGAAACCTGTGCTCTCTGAGTTAAGAGCACGGCATCTGTTGGGTGGTGTTTATGCAGTAGACAAACAGCTGATCCTCCAGCCTGATGGTAGCCTCCAGTTTGATGAAGAAATTGACGGGAGACTGAAAGAGGCTCTACAGGAGTTTGTCCAATCTGTGAAGAATTTTCAACCAGCCCCTCAAGAATTGGCTCGCGCCAGCTAGGGCGATCAGAATTACACCAACGTTCGTTCTCCTATAAGTAGCGTATGTTACTCCTTGTCCATATGCTACTTTTTTTATGACCTAAGTAGGTCGGTACAAATAAAGGCGATTGTATCCCGTTCAGAGTCCTTTGAAAATTTAGTTGCACGGCTTTGTACTAGACATCTCCAGAAATTAATTGTGCGTTGTCTACAACCTTTGTAGAGACGCGAAATTGCACTTCGTGCCGCTTCGCTAACGCGTCTCTACATTG
>CAZZXJ010000879.1:0-2433 GCA_964657905.1 uncultured Stigonema sp. | reverse complement strand
TAAAGAGTACGCCTACACCTGTAAGCAAACTCAGGAAGGAACCAAACAACGAACCAAAAATTGCTCCGGTTCTTAAACCTCCCAGAATCACATCCTTCTTAGATATGAAGCCAGTAATTCGAGTTTCTGACTGAAAGTTTCTGCCCATCACCGAAATATGGTCTCTGGACACACCCCGGTCTAGTAAACGCCGAATCACATCATCGACTTGTTTGTGTTCTTTAAAGACAGCTGAGATTGTACGCTCTGCTTTATATGCTTCAGGCACTTCAACACTCCTTTTATCTTGCTTTTACATAGCAATCCTATTTGATTTGCTTTCTTTGTCACCGATGCTCGTACCGACGATCAAGTACTCGCTAACGCAGCCCCTATGAGGCTGCGTTAGCGATCTTTGTGCCTTCGCGAATCGTTTAGGACTGCTATTTTTAAGAAATAGTAGCAACTCATCAGTAGTTAGTTATTAGTGGTGCTTTTTAACAACTAACTACTTAGAATCCTATTCCCTACTCCCGTAACGACTACACACCTACAGGGGTTTTCTTTTCTGTCGCTGGCTGAGAACCGTCTGGCTCAAGTGACTGTCCTTCGATGAAGGAGCGCAGCATCCAAGCCATCTTTTCATGGGCTTCCATCAGTCCTGTCAAGAAGTCAGCAGTTCCTGCATCGTGGTACTCTTCATCACAGCGATCAATATGCTCACGGAAGTTCCGAATAACTTGCTCATGATCGTCCACCAACCGAGATACCATCCCAGTTGCAGTCGGAACGTCACCAGCATGCTCCTTGAGGCTAGTAACCTTCAAAAATCCTTCCAGTGTGCCAATTGGGTAACCGCCCAGAGAGCGAATACGCTCAGCTACAGCATCGATACTTACAGTTAGTGCTGTGTAGTGTTCTTCCCAGAGTTGGTGTAGGGTGCGGAACTGAGGTCCAACGACATCCCAGTGATACTTTTTCGTTTTTACCAATAGCAGATAAGCATCTGCCAAATCTTGATTCAACAGATTGATCACACCTTGACGTTGCTCTTCTGTCAAACCAATGTTTACTTTACGCATTAATTTGGCTCCTTAGGCTATCTTCCTTTCTAAGTTCACAAATTTAGTACCTATCCAACATCAACCTAAGGAATGATTGTGAATTATTATTTAATTCATATAGGAATAATTACCTTTATGCTTAGGCAACACTAAATTACTTGATAAATATTATATTTTCAATAATCAGTTGGTTTTATTCCATTAATATGAACTTAAAAAATTATAAAAATAATTTTAAAAAATAGCAAAAGACATCCTGAGAACTGTCAGCAATCAAGATGTCTGTTATAAAGGTTTATTCAAAATTTAACTTTTCTAGTGCTACACACTCTTAAAAAGATACTCTAGTGTGACCACTCAAAACTGCTTACTTGTTACCTGTTACTTTTTCCAGAAAACCCTTGACTTCATCTTCCACTGTTGTTGCACCTTGAGAATTCTCTGGACGGTTCTGTTTGTCAATGTCAGCAGCTCCCTGAACCTCGTTTAGTCCCTCGTTAGATTTCTCCGTCACTTCTTTCAGTCCTGGAGGTGGTTCTTGAGAAACGTTATCAGTTTGGCGTTGGGTTTCTAGTAGCTGTGTAGTAGCCTCTTCAGGATGACTTGTTGGGCTGCTGATTGCAGCAGCAGGAAAAGTACTAGAGAAAAACAGTAAGGCACAGGTAAAAGCCGCAATTAGAAAGCGCACTGGACGCCAAATAGATAAACCAAAAGCATTATTTTTCATGTAATAACCCTCCAGACACTAAGAAATTCAAAAAATTACCAAGGTTTTCAACCCAATCCCAGGCTAGCACAATAGGTACTGCCTTTCCTTAATTTTAACAACAGCTTACCACAATGTACGTGGCTCAAAAATTTTTGCGCGCCTGCTAACGAAGCAATCTAACTTTCAGAAAGAAGACTATGCCTTTATCTTGTTAATTTAAGCTTTTAAACGAGCTGGCTGTGCTGCCGTTACTACTTGCTTGATTACGCTTAACATTAATATACAGCAATATTAAGTTTGTCTAATCTCTTTCTACTTTGAAGACACCAGACAATTAATCAACCGAGAGACTGAGGTTTTTTCGCTTTCTACGTACAGGAGAATCATTCTATAGATAGAGCAATTTTATGCACTTTTGTCAAATATATCAATAATAGCTAATTGCCTAAATTACTTTATAGCGAAATTACTAATTTTAATAGAACTTACTGACATCTTGCACCTTCTCAATAAGGGGTAGGTGGGCAGTGCCCACCCTACGAAATCATCAGCTTTTTGGGCTTTTATTTTCGCAACAAGAGAGTGATGCAAGATATAAGCTTACCGAAGAAAGGCAGAGGGCAGAAGGCAGAAGGCATTTATGGAAGAGATCCTTTTGATGTGCCCGATGCCAAAAGGGTT
>CAZZXJ010000878.1:0-2443 GCA_964657905.1 uncultured Stigonema sp. | reverse complement strand
GCACCGAAAGCTTTACAAAGTCGTCAAGTTGGCACCAATCATCGAGTTCTATTTTTCAATCTGGGTTTTATCGAAATTGAACATGAAGACAATCTCTGTAATTGGATACCAACTGGTGCTGATTTAAATCACGATAATTTACTGGTAGTTGCTGACAATGATATTGCCATGTTGCACGATATGGCGCTTTATCGTCAAAGTCGAGTGAAGCTAGCAGATGAGGAAAAGAAGGTAGAAGGAGGTGCGTTTTTTAATGTCGAAGCTTTACCGGAAGCAAGTATTTTGGTGTTTCCCATCGCTTTGAAGGAAAAAGGTTGGAAACCTTTTGGCGATAGTAAAGAATCCGAAGATCTGTATTTTGGTGGGTTGGAGTCGATTGGATTTGGTCATTGTCGGGTGAGATTAGCAGGAGACTATTAATTATGGGTTGGAAATCTTACGATCTAGATCGGGAAGCGCAAAAATTGGTACTGGATGCGAAAAAGCGAGATGAAAAGTCTCTCAATCAGTCCTATAAAATGCGGATGGCTGTTGCTTATGGATTAGAGCGTTTTTGGGGAGAACATTTGCGTCTGCAAGCAAAAGAACCAGAGAAATCTCAATATTGGAAAGAAACTTGGGACGCATTAGTAGGAATTCTGGAACAAGCTGGAGTTTTAATTCCTAATGAACCAGTGAACGCTAACAATGTTAGCCAAATTCAAGCAATGTCTGACCAACTGTGGCAGTTAAAAATCGATGAACAGCGAGTTGCTTTAGCAGTTTTAACGCAACTGTGTGACTGTATTGTTTGGTGGACGCAACGTTATAAGTAAAGAATAAAGAATCATGGCTATTCCCGATCCTGCGAAAAAAGTCCCGATGTTGTTTCGGGCACAAATTAACGGACGCTGCCAAATCCAACGACTCGTTCCGGGTGCGAAAGAACAAGACGCTACACGTTGGGCTTCGGAGTGGGTAGAGAAGACTTATCCCCAGCTTCCGGAACCTGCGGCAATTGTTCAAACTCGCACATATAATTTGACTTGGCGATTTATTACCAATAGCGGACAGGATGACGGTGTCATTCGTCCTGTCATTGGTGCGAGAGGCTGGCCCCTGTATCCTGGTAGTAGTATGAAGGGTATATTCCGTCGTGCTTGTACAAAAGAACAACGCGATCGCTATTGCGGTAAATCCCTACTAGATGGTGATTTTCAACCTGGTATTTTGCGCTTTCATGGTGGTTATCCTACCGATACTGCTTGGACTGAAGACTTGGTAGATATCGTTCACCCCCAGCAAAATTGGCAAGTGAAATCCAGTCAAAGAGATTCAGGTGCTTTTATTCAGATTTCTCTACATCAACCAGAACTGAGATTTGGTATTTCTAGTAACACCCTTTTAGAAGACTCAGAGTGGGAAATCATCTGGAATATTTGGAACAAGGCTATTTCCACAGGGATTGGTTGCCGTGTCTGTGCTGGATACGGTCAACCCGCTACTCACACGGGTAATGTTCTTTACCGCACTAGACTCAAAGGCCAAGGGCAAGCAGCCAAACTCATTGATGGGACAGGAGAGTTTCGAGCCAATATCTTTCGGGCCGCAGTGCGAGGTCATGCGTTGCGGATTTTTGGTGGACTGAGTAACGCAGATACGGCAGATATAATTGTCAATAATCTGTTCGGTGGGATTCAAGGTGAGGCAATCATTGGATTACTAGGAATGAGTTTCCAGCTTCTCAAGGATAATCCAGGAACGTTTGGCAGATCTGGTTATATGCAACCAACCTACAATATAGAAGGGGAATTAACCTGGTTGTTAGCTAAAAAACTACCTAACCCAGAACATGAAGAAGCATTGAAAAAACTGATCTCCGCCTTAACTCGGTTTGCGATGGTTTTCGGTGGTTTTGGTAAATCATGGCGACGGGCAGACCACCGCTTATTTTATGAAGAATACTACGAAAATGAATATAAATCCCTCATCGGTTGTCACTGGCAATGGTTGGGAGAGCGATCGCTCGCTCTAGACGTACAAGTCCGTAACCTCAATCAAGTCGGTGGTTTGATCGACAAAGTACGGCAAACAGCCCAAGACTGGATGCAACTTCAAGGTATAACTCCCAATTCTGCTCAAAAAGCACCTTGGCGAGAAGCATGGCACCACGATACAGTAGAGGTTTGGGGACGGGAAGCTGATAGCAAAGAAGACTCTCAAGCTATCTTTTGGTTGCATCAACCTTATCAAGAGGAAATTCGCGGAATACAACCAGAAGGTTCGATTTACCGTTCGTCCCTAACTGGACAAATGGGGCAAATAGGTAGATTATGGCATCGGATGTATCCTGTTGTTAGGTTAGTCAGAAACCCCCAAGACCCAAACGGAAAACCAATTCCAAAAACCACACCAAAATACTTGGAATTTTTGACTTTATTTCCGGATAATTCTACTGAATCCC
>CAZZXJ010000877.1:0-2449 GCA_964657905.1 uncultured Stigonema sp. | reverse complement strand
TGTTGTGCCCCTACAATGTGGTCTATTTACCTGAAAATAGCTGTAATTACACGATTAACCCTGTAGACGCACAACCCGCAAATTGTAAAGGTGTCAGTTGAAGATTAATTTTTCTAAAAAAGTGGGCAAGTTTCAGAAATCCTGGGAACTCTTAGTGAAGTGATACATTAGATAAATATTGCCCTTATGGGCAAAAGTTATGAAAAGCTCTGAAGATTCCTGTAATCAGCGTAAGCCACATAAAATATTTAATTTTGCAGCATCTGCCTTAGCAACCTTGGCCCTGGCTGGCAGTATTCATTCTGCCAGTGCGACTCCTACCAAAACAGCTACAGCAAAAGAAATCACCTTGGCGTCAGTCCAAGTGGAACAGACAAAACCAGTAACAATTACCCAGATCCCAATCCAAGCGGAATCTTTGGGAATTATCCCCATAGTTGTTGTGGGCGGTTTAGTTATTTTTGTCCCCCTGTTCTTTGGCGGACTAGTGGTCATCGGCGAACGTGAGGTTGGTGTTGTCGTTAAAAAGTTTACCATTTCCGGACGGGGACTGCCACCGGGAAGATTGATTGCTCTCAACGGTGAAGCAGGGTTGCAGGCTGATACCCTTGCTCCTGGTTGGCACTGGGGCCATTGGCCTTGGCAGTATTCGGTACGCAAAGAGTCGGTAGTCGTTGTCCCCCAAGGTGAAATCGCCCTGCTTGTAGCGGCAGATGGCGCATCTAACCCCCCTGAGCGTATCCTGGGTAAAATTGTAGATTGCGACAATTTCCAAGATGCGCGAAAATTCCTGACTCAAGGTGGGGAAAAAGGTCGGCAAATGGGTTTCCTGACTGCCGGTACCTACCGCATCAACACCGCCTTATTTAAAATCATTATGGCGGGAAATGCCAGTACCCACGGCATGAGTCCTGAACAGTTGCAGGTGTATACCGTTGCTTCTGAAAAAGTTGGTATAGTGACAACCCTTGATGGGATGCCAATACCCGGTGGTGAAATCGCAGGTCCAATAATTAACGGACACGATAACTTCCAGAGTGGGCAGAAATTCATTGATGGCGGTGGGCGACGCGGCTTGCAAGAGCAGATTCTCCTTTCTGGTTCTTGGAACTTGAACCCTTGGTTTGTCCAGGTTGAGCAAGTACCAATGACGGCAATTCCCATTGGGTATGTAGGTGTGGTGATTTCTTTCGTGGGTAAGGCACATGAAGATGTCAGCGGCGCCGCTTTCACCCACGGTAATTTAGTGAATACGGGGCATAAGGGCGTGTGGATTGAACCACTATATCCAGGTAAACACCCGCTCAACACTCGCGTCATGAAGATTGAACTGGTGCCAACAACCAACATCGTTTTAAACTGGTCAGCTCGCACCGAACGCCACAGCTATGATGCTCAACTTTCCTCCTTGACGGTACGTTCTAGAGACGGGTTTGCCTTCGATTTGGAAGTGGCGCAAATTATTCACGTAGGTGCTTTGGATGCTCCAAAAGTGATTTCCCGCGTTGGTTCAATGCAAAATTTAGTAGACCATGTGTTAGAACCTACCATCGGGAATTATTTCCGTAACTCGGCTCAAGATTGTACTGTGCTGGACTTTCTCAGCGCTCGCAGCGAACGGCAAGTTGAAGCTGCTGAGTTTATTAGAATGGCGCTGCGGGCTTATGATGTGCAAGCGATTGATACCCTCATCGGTGATATTCAGCCGCCTGCAACACTCATGCAAACCCAGACAGACCGGAAAATTGCCGAAGAACAACGCAAAACTTTTGAAGTCCAGCAGATGGCGCAAACACAACGCCAGCAACTTGTCCGGGAGACGGCTTTGGCAGAGATCCAGCAAGACATGGTGAAGTCTGAGCAGGGTGTGAAGATTGCTGAACTCAAGGCGAAGGCTGACATTCAGCAAGAAACGGTGAAGTCCGAGCAAGGCGTGAAGATTGCCGAACTCAAGGCGAATGCCAAAGTCAAAGAAATGACAGGTGAAGCCGAGTCTATCCGCTTAAGAGCGACGGCAGAAGCTGAATCTGTGCGCTTAAGAGCCATTGGTGAAGCCGAGTCAGTTCGCCTCAAAGGTAATGCAGAAGCAGAAGCCATCCGCGCTACAGGTAATGCGAAAGCAGAAGCTTATGGTGCTGGTGTGGAAGCTTTGGGATCACAAGGTTATACAGCAATGCAGATGATGCAGATTATCGGCGATGGCAAGGTTCGTCTCATCCCAGATGTGCTAGTTGGTGGAAATAACGGCAGCACTAACGGCTTGGTAGATGGGCTACTGTCGATGATTTTATGGAATCAAACTGCTAAGCAAGGTGACGCACTACCTTTGCAGCTAAAACAACCAGTTACGACACCGCAACCAACCGAATTAAATGGTAGTCAGCCTGTAGTTGTTGATTTTCCATCGGATGCTAAAATTGGTTAATAGTTAACAACGAATCAAGTCTAG
>CAZZXJ010000876.1:0-2451 GCA_964657905.1 uncultured Stigonema sp. | reverse complement strand
CATGCCCCATGCTCACGAAATCCCACTCCTTCTAAGGGTGGGATGAGCTTAAAATAATTAGTCTTGTCCGTTTCCTTCTACCAATGTTTCATTAGTTTTATAAGCTACTCTGCAATCTTTCTTCCACAGCCTTGCAATAATATCTATTAAGGGTTTTTGTTTACACTCTTTTTCATTCATAGTGACCGCGAATCCATACTCTGTGGTGATGTCTTATTCCCCAATGCCCAGGAACCCACCTACGATGATGATGCCCACCAATATCGATTACTAAGGCTGATGCCTGTTTTGGCATAGCAACAACCAACATTGGCAAAACAACTAATATGCTTGCAAGCATCCGTTTCATAACTGATTTTCCTTTGTTCAACTATTTGGAATTAAGTCAGTTAAATTTTTTGTCGGTTGATTTTCAGCAATTTAACTGATTTATGAATTTAGACTGCTGCTTTTGCCAAAAAGTTCAATATTGGATTCAGAATCCTTCCAAAGTCAGAGAGTCATATAATTTTACTTCTCTGCTTCCTCTTGCGGTAATACGGCGGGGGTTAGAGGATTCTTGAAAACGGTAGATATGATGGAGAGCCTGCATCAACAGGGAGTGCAGTTTAGGAGCCTTACCGATGCCATAGATACCAGCACCGCATCAGGGCGGTTTTTCTTCTATGTCATGGCAAGTCTCGCGGAGATGGAGCGGGAAATCCCGGTAGAGCGTACCCGTGCGGGTCTGGAAGCTGCCCGCCTGCTTGGTCGCAAGGGGGGACATAAACGGAAAGGAAGGTGGAGGCTGCAAAGAAGCTGCTGGCAAGCCGTGTACCGCCTAGAGACGTAGCCAAAAACCTAGGCGTTTCCGTGCCTACGCTATACCCCTGGATTCCAGCTTCAGAGCCGTTGTCAGGATTTTTGATTACGTAATACGATTTCTATAGATACAAACACGCTTTGATGCTGAGAGAATATAGCGCTTTATTTTTCTATAGTTTATTAGGAAGGTTTCCTCCACAAAATTACTCATAGTGTGCTGTAGGCTAATGAAATTAGTAAGATTGGGTTAAGGTGGTAATAGTGCTTTTGGCAACAACATGAGCCACAAGCAACCACCAAACAAGTCCCTTACACGATAAAAGACGTTTTTTCACAGCCTATGAACCCTGCCCTGACTCAAATTGGCGCTCAAATGTCCAACCTGACTGGCGTCAGAGCTATCATGAAGGACATTATCGAAACATTACGAGCTGGTGCGGGGCAGCAATTTATAAATTTGAGTGCTGGGAACCCGTTGATTTTGCCAGAGGTAGAGCAGTTGTGGCGAGATTCTACGGCACAACTGCTGGCAAGCTCAGAATATGGTGAGGTCGTTTGTCGCTACGGATCAAGTCAGGGCTATGCACCATTAGTTGAAGCGATCGCCAAGGATTTTAATCGGCGATATGGGTTAAATCTCACTGAACGCAACATCCTCATTACTCCTGGTAGTCAAAGCCTCTACTTCTTCGCTGCGAATGCTTTCGGTGGCTACACCACCAGTGGTGAACTCAGGAAAATTGTTTTGCCCTTGAGTCCAGACTATACAGGTTATGGTGGTATAACTCTAGTCCCAGAGGCGTTAGTTGCCTACAAGCCATTCCTGGATATTGATGCAACCGCTCACAGATTCAAATACCGTCCTGACTTTAGCCAGTTATCGATCACAGAAAATACTGGTTGCGTCATATTTTCTCGACCTTGTAACCCCACTGGCAATGTCCTCACCAACGATGAGGTGAAAAAGATTGCCAATTTAGCCGCTGCTTACAATGTACCAGTGTTGATTGATTCTGCCTACGCCCCGCCATTCCCAGCTTTGAATTTTACTGATATGCAGCTGATATTTGGCGAGAACATTGTTCACTGTACAAGCTTATCCAAAGCAGGGCTACCAGGAGAACGCATTGGGATTGCTATTGGGGATGAACGGCTGATTAACGTATTAGAGTGTTTTTTGACCAATGCCTGTCTCCATTCTTCCCGGTATGGACAGGCGATCGCCGCTTATGCCATCAATTCCGGTGCGTTGGCGGAAATTTCGCTCTCTGTCATCCGTCCTTTTTACCAGAATAAGTTTACCATTCTCGAAAGCACCTTAGATGAAGCAATGCCTAAGGATTTACCTTGGTTACTCCATCTTGGTGAGGGAGCAATCTTTGCTTGGTTATGGTTGCCAGATCTGCCAATTACTGATTGGGAATTTTACCAGGAACTCAAGCAGGTAGGAGTCATTGTTGTGCCTGGTAATACTTTCTTCCCTGGGTTAGAGTCAGAGTGGGAACACAAGCAGCAGTGCGTCCGCATTAGCCTCACTGGTAGCGATGAGGAAATTGTGACTGGGATGCAGCGTCTGGCAAAAGTGACACAACAGGTTTATCAGCGTTCGGTTGTAAGTGCTTAGTAGCTAATGGCTAATGGCTAATG
>CAZZXJ010000875.1:0-2462 GCA_964657905.1 uncultured Stigonema sp. | reverse complement strand
GTTGCTAATTTTTCTAGCAGAAGAGCTAATACTTCCATCTCTAGGGTGTGTCAGCTACTATATATTAACAAACCTAAAGAGAAAACCCCGAAGTCGTAGCAGCTGCACCTAAAGTACCAAGTGCCACAACCCTGCTCCGGAATTAGGTTCAGGGACTTTCGCTGCGGATGCAGTTTTATTAACCCGAACGACTTCCCCTAATGTACCAACGCCACGTTTTGTAAGCGTTACAGAATGGGGCGTGTTGGTGCTATATGACTTGAATACAAATGTATAAGCAAGAACTTTCAAAGAAGGCGACAGGGAGCATCCCCTAAAGGCGAATCGCCCTCAGACTCTTATGTCTGGGGCTACACAAACAAAGTCCCTTCGGGTTCGCAAGGAATTACAAAAACATCTGGCGTGAGTTTGCGTCGTCAAGGTACAAGTGATGCAGAACTTCTTGATTTTTATCCCCATCTTAGTGCAGCCGACTTGGTTAATGTCTGGGCTTATGCTGATGCTCATCCAGATGAAATTGAAATAGCACTTCGAGAGCAAGATGAAGCAATGCAGCAAGAAATATAATCTATGGCAAGTCTCTATGCAGATGAACAATTTCCTTTGCCAGTTGTGAAATTATTACGCACCTTATGTCACGATGTTTTGAAAGTTCAAGAAGCAAGTAATGGCGGGCTTCCCGACCCAGATGTCTTAGCTTTTGCAGTGAGTAATAATCGCGCAGTTTTGACGCAAAATCGGCGTGATTTCATGCGCTTACACTGCCTACAACCTGACCACACTGGTATTATTGTCTGTACAGATGATCAAAACTTGGAAAGACTGGCAACACGCATTCATGAGGCGATTTCTACTGAAGAAACCTTGAAGGGCCAATTGATTCAAGTGGTGCGTCCATCAAGATGAGGATGAAGCGATCGCTATATTCCTTGTGCGGAAGTAAACAGTAAATTGAGAACGCCTTGTTATTACCCACTGGTAAAATTGAAAAAAGAGGATAAAACCAAATGTCTAAAGAATTAAATGACTTAATGAGACGAGCAGATGCACTCACACTTTTTGCTCTTGATAGCTATTTCCCAGACTGCTGTAGATGGAACTAGACCATTCTTTTCCTGTTCCATCCGGTAACAAGCTTCTTTTGCCGATTGAGAAAGTTTGTCTGGATCTAAACTCTACCAGATTAGAGCGCATTTTTAATTCCTTTAATTCACAGATTCAAAGTCAACAAGAAGCCAATTTATTCCATCCATTATTATTGGAAATTTTTCTTCAGGTACGTTTAACTGCTGAAAACATTTATCTCTATATCTTTCTTTTTCAGTAAAATTAGTGATTGCTTTAACTAATGGCTTTTTCACTTCGTAGCTTTCTTCAGCTTTAGCGATTGCCCGTGCGGGTATTTCGTTATTTACACGCAATATTGCTAAGTCAATCAAATCTCTAGATTGTGTGCTTGAATCGTTCCATCGGTCAGCATTAGCCATTAGTTTCGATGTAAATCTATCGCTTATACTCAGACAAGGAATTTTTGTCCATTCAGGATAAACAGGAGGGTCTAAAGTAAAAATACCATTGGCTACAATTTCTACTTTAATAGTTGTTTCATTGACTACAACAGGGAAACGAATCCCATATTGATTTATTGTAGTGTCACCTAATTGGATATCTGTTCTACTTTGAAATAATGCTAAAATTCCTTCTTCGTAAATCAAATTTCTTAAATACCTGTAATTTTCAGTTCCAAAAGGGAAGAGAAAATCAATATCTTTACTAAGCCTGTATTCATCATACTCTAACGCCAAGAGTGTACCACCACCAAAGTATGCAGAAGCTTTTTTGAAAACTTCTGGATTCAAAGCATTAAGGATTTTCAGTATATTATTGTGATGATCGAGATTAAACATTTCAAAATCCGGTAATATCCAAGAGTTGTATTTTTTTGCTAAATCATGTACAAAATCCTTTTCTTCTTTTTTTAAATTGTTGAAGGTAGTTTGATGATGCCAATTGCGTTCATACAATTGAACAATTTCTTTCTCACTCATTTGATATACATTTTTTAGCTGCCAACCAATAGACTCTAGAAATGGTAGCTTTTGTGGATTGAGCATAAAATTAAAAAATTAATTTTATCTTGTAGTTAATTGTCTTAAAATATGGTCAAACCTTTCGACTATTGTTTTATCGAACAGAATACATGCGCTACTTCGTCAGAATTCAGTTGGGTATTCTGTACGACTGGTGAGGCAGCGCGGTCATGTTCGTTACCCCCATCAGTGACTGCCGTTAGCGTAAGCGTTGCGATCTTCCGGTACTCCGGCGTCAGCGATCTTCGACGAAGGAGCGTCACCCGAAGGGTGGATGAATAATGGGGTTTAAGCACGGAGCTAAATCGAAGATGAGTGCGGTCAACAATTGCGTCGTGGGTCCCAATCCCCGACTGATTGACTCCTGACTCC
>CAZZXJ010000874.1:0-2465 GCA_964657905.1 uncultured Stigonema sp. | reverse complement strand
GGAGTCAGGAGTCAATCAGTCGGGGATTGGGACCCACGACGCAATTGTTGACCGCGCTCATCTTCGATTTAGCTCCGTGCTTCAACCCCTTTATTCATCCACCAGTCGTACAGAATACCCAACTGAATTCTGACTCCTGACTCCAGAATTGCTGTTCGATAAAATTGTATTCGTTAGGGCTGCTAATTGCTAGACGAATATACAGTATTTTCTGACAGAAGAGTCGCTCAAATAAACAATTTAAAGCGCATCAGATGGGTTTCAATGACTTGGGGCAATATTTTATTTAGTTCTGCGTCATCTTGAAATTGTAGAATTTGTTTCGCTGGTAAGTCAAAGGGAAATTGCCCTGGTAAATCTGGGCGCTGCATTTGTGCTAGTAAAATTTGCTCAGACCGCTTACTTTGGATAGCATAGCCAATTTCAACACAGACATTTGGACTGGGAATCAATTGGGCGGTTTCTTTGCCATCAATGGTAGCAATGGGTGTGGCGTCAGCAATAAACAGTAAACTTTTTCTGATTTTACGCATGATCGGGCTTCCCAGCCGCAGAGGACTATCCGAGGGACGGTAGGATTCTACTAGTTGTAGGGGCAAACGCGATCGCAGGTTCAGAATTTCCAAACTATAAAGCAGTCCATCTCGGAGGGCATGACTTGCTGGTGCATACTCAGTTTGATAGCATAAAAAAATTGTTGGGTCTAACTGCGCTAACAATGACTGCTTAGTGAAATAAATTTCATGACTTATCAAGTCAATGTTAGCTACAACATAGCCCCCGCTACCTTCAATATAGAATTCAATATTTTCTCCTTCCAGATAGCGCCAAAACCAAGTTGATTTCTTAACTTCCTCACTGTCTTCTAAGAAATCTGCTCTTAATCCTGATTTCAACAGGCTTTTTTTACTGAGGCGAATGTCTGGTGGACGTTTTTCCAGTTCTCGAATCGGCTCGTAATCCTCAACATACCATGCTCTGAGAGCAATTATTGACATAAAACGCTATTTCAACTGACTCTAGAAAAATCAACTTCGTACAAGCTTACATCTAGGTGTGCTTCTAAAGACAAGAAAACCCAAGCTGGTACTAAATGAGTGATGACCTGCGACCGTCAGAACCACATGCATATGAACGGCGATCTCCTTATGGTAGAATCACTCTAAAATTAATAATATTCATAATGTTACATGAATTTCTCTTAGCACAACGTGACGAAATTCTCGCATTGTGTTCAAACAAGATCCTGACCCTTGCTGGTTCGAGGAGTTCGAGCGAGGAAATGGAAAAAGGATTACCTGTATTCTACGATGAACTCATCGAGGTGTTACGTGCAGATCTAGATGAATCTGCGTCCGCACGTAACAATGCTATAGAAAGTGTTCACAGAGCCTCCGCAGAGCGCCGAGGAAAGGAATCGTTAAAACTTGGCTACAGCATTTCTCAGGTTGTTCATGGCTACGGCGCTCTTTGTCAAGCTATCACTGAGTATGTGGCGGAAAGTAGTAATCAAACTGCATCCCCTCGTGAATTCAATCGATTAAATTTCTGCCTCGATATCGCTATTGCTGAAGCGGTTACAGAGTTTAATCGAGGTCAGCGCGAGAATGCAGAGCGGGATGAGGTTCAGCGTCTTGGATTTCTAGCACATGAGTTGCGAAATGCGTTGACCAGTGCTACCCTAGGTTACCAACTTATAATTACAGGGAAAGTCGGAGTCAATGGAAGTACATCTCAAATTGTTGTAGATGCCCATAGGCGTATGAGAGACATTATTGATCGTTCGCTTGTTGAGGTGCGACTGCGGAACGAACCAACCGGACAATATCAGAGATGTCGAGTTATTCACCTATTCAGTGAAGTTGAGGCTACTACATCGTTTGAAGCAAGTGCGAAATCAATTTCGGTGCGTGTTGAGGCAGTGCCTGAATTGGAGATTTTAATAGATCGTCACCTAATAATATCTGCCCTATCCAATCTGGTTCAAAATGCCATTAAGTTCACGAAGCCGGGTGGGATTGTATGGATACGCAGTAAGGCTGTAGGTGGGCGTGTTTTGCTTGAAATAGAGGATCAATGTGGAGGACTGCCTCCTGGTGAGGCGGAAGAACTCTTTCAGCCTTTTTCTCAGATGGGAACAGATAAATCAGGATTGGGGATCGGGCTGACGATCTCACGACGCGCCGTCTCGCTAAACAATGGTATACTCTCAGTTCGTGATGTCCCTCATCAAGGATGTGTTTTTTCAATTGATTTACCCTTAGCCTCTTCCCCTCTCCCCACGACATGATGATCATTTTTCTTAAGAATATTTTTATATAATCGAGCTTCGACGATCTTACCCTGTGTGGTGGTAGTATTGCGAATCAGATTAATCACGACTTGCAAGCTAGTCAAAATAATTCGGAACGCGATAATTCGTAATTCGTAATTATTACGAGCCAAAATGCGGTTCGCTCGTGGCC
>CAZZXJ010000873.1:0-2477 GCA_964657905.1 uncultured Stigonema sp. | reverse complement strand
GTCTCTACAAGGTTTCGCGTTCAGGGTAATTATCTTAACCGAGCAGTATTGCCCCGGTTGGGAACCAGGAAAAAACCGCCAACGTTATAAAATTTGCTCTCGAAAAATCTTATCTGCTAAGATTTTCAAGGAAAAAATAAAACAGCACTCTATTTATCACTATGCCAACATCTGCAATTGACGCCAACGATGCAGCGGCTGTTAAAGCAGTACAAGACTCTGTTGCTGTATGCGATCGCTCCCACTGGGGACGCATCAAAGTTTCTGATGATGACCGTCTGCGCTTCTTACACAATCAAAGCACCAATGATATCGAGCAACTCAAGGTTGGACAAGGCTGTGATACCGTGATGGTGACATCCACTGCCCGCACTATTGACTTAGTAAGTGCATACGTTATGGAAGATGCGGTGCTACTGCTGGTTTCACCTAACCGTCGTGAGTCTCTGATGCAATGGCTGGATCGCTACATCTTCTTTGCCGACAAGGTGCAATTGACAGATGTGACAAATGACACGGCGACATTCAGTCTGATTGGACCGGAAAGTGACACCATCATACAAAAGTTAGGGGCAGGAGCAATTATTGGTCAACCATACGGCAATCATCATCTCATCCCCCTCGCAGGGGTTCAAGTTCGTGTTGCAGTTGGTAGCGGTTTAGCTTCTCCAGGATACACTATTATTTTCTCAGCAGCTGACAGGGAAAAAGTTTGGGGTCTTATTGTCGAAGCTGGGGCAGTACGAATGAGCGATCGCGCTTGGGATATGTTGCGAGTCTTACAAGGTCGTCCCGCCCCAGATCAGGAACTGACTGATGATTACAATCCCTTGGAAGTAGGGTTGTGGCAGACAATTTCTTTCAACAAAGGTTGTTACATCGGACAAGAAACCATCGCCCGGTTAAACACTTATAAAGGTGTAAAGCAACACCTCTGGGGTATCCGTCTTAGTGCCCCTGCGACACCAGGAACAGTTATGACAGTTGGGGATGAAAAAGTTGGTCATCTTACCAGTTACACTGAAACCACTGCCGGTCATTTTGGATTAGGTTACATCCGCACCAAGGCTGGTGGTGCTGGGTTGAAAGTCCATGTAGGAGAAGTCGAGGGTGAAATAATAGAAGTTCCGTTTGTTTCTCATAACTACCCAGAAAATTAGAGATTCAACAACTTCAAAATGGGATGAAAATGGCTTCCTCTCGATCCCATTCAGTGCCTTGACAAAAGTCATCTATCCAATTAGCCAATTTACAAGCTTTATTGGCAGGTGATAGATGAACTTCATCTGGAAAGTCTTTGTGCTTCATGTTCACAAGCTTGTTTTTGCTTTCCACAGCGTTAGCAACGGCAATGGGTATCACAGAATCGCTTTGACTTTCAATTTCGGGAAAAAGGGCAAGCTGTACCACAGAATTGCTTTCCTCCCTGGTCGCAACGGCAATTTGTCTAGCGAGTTTGCCTTTGTTTTCCACAACAGTTGCTGTTGCAACTGATGCTAAGGGTTTGCTTTTGTTTTGCACAACAGTTCCAATGGTCAGGGGTACTACAGAATTGCTTTCTCCCTTGGTAGAGACTGCAAATGGTATCAGAGGATTACTTTTGTTTTGCACTTTCGTTGCTACGGCGATCGATTCCATAGGTTTACGTGGAAGCGAGGCAGGAGAATCGCTACAATCCTCAGTCACAGGTGTAACCGATGGCTTAGGCTTGTCTTCTATTTGAATTTCGGTAGTCACGGCACTGTCAGTCCTCGTGCGATCGCGTATATACTCGGAGGAGGGCTTTTCAGAGACTAGTGTATCCAAAGAAGACTGGCTGGAAACATGGTTATCAGCTCTAAAATTATCGGATTTTATTAAATTTGACTGCTCTTCGGGATTGAAATTGAGACCTAAAGCCGAGATTATTTTATCTGGATTATTATTTAGCTCCAGGATAAAAGGAAAAATCTGTTCAAGCTGTGGCTCCAAAACAGACAGAGTCGCCAAAATAAAACCAGAACAAGGACGACGCTGACCATCATATGTTGCCCAAATTTGCATTTTTACAAGCCAAGAACGATTTTTATAGTAGTAACTAACCCACTTCATTTTCAATGATTGACGTAGCTGCTGAATATCCATGCTGATGTCTCGCTTCAGTCAAAAGAGTGCAATCCTCTATAAGCTATTAATCAACCTTATACCTGAGGATGAAATCGATAGTAGAGCATTTGTGTCACTCTTTCACCACGCAGCAGATGCTGTTCTACCACCAGAGGCACTTCACTGGGGCGAACGCCACTATACCAAACCCTCTCTGGCAATACCAGCACCATCGGACCATTGCCGCATTGTCCCAAACAGCCGCTACCCGTTACAGTTACCCCAGGAACTGGCAAAGCCTCAAAAGCTGCCAATACCTTTGCTGCACCTTGCTTGCGGCAAGTGCGATTTTGGCACACACGGACGGTTTTGTCATTTGTCATTTGTCATTG
>CAZZXJ010000872.1:0-2483 GCA_964657905.1 uncultured Stigonema sp. | reverse complement strand
GAATTACGAATTACGAATTATTCGGTCAATAGGTCATCCTAAAGTCGCAGTTGCACCGAACACCGTGAGTCAAGATAACCAGTTCGTGTCCGTGCGTAGATGCGATCTATCGCGGCGTTTCCTGTGGCATGGCACGGACACGGGGGTTCCCTCAAAACTTAAGAGAGCGATCGCAGACTCTTTACGGTTCTTTATCAGCGCCTTATCCCATCAGGAGTTTTTGACAGACATACTAGAAAACAAATAGACATAGTTTTTTGAAAATGCTGAAATATGCAGGTTTTACTGCCGCCTATGCTGCTGTATTGTCCATGGTTTGTTTGATACCAAGTGCTACTTGGGCACTTAGGTGGAGGTTGCTCCCCTAAAGTCTTACTAGCGCCACTGAAATTTCAACCGCAGTGCAACGGTGTAGGGGTGTTTCTGTACCGACTCTAATTATTTACTAAAATTAGTCTTCGATCTTGTTTTAAAGTATGAATAGAAAATGGGCCAGCAAGCGAATTACCGTGAACTTAGCATCAACTGAAGCTGAAAAGCTTGACTCGTACTGTAATCAGACAGGCAGACCAGCAACAGATGTGGTTCGGGAACTTATTCGAGGATTGCCTGTGCGTGAGTAGTCACTAACCGGAGTAATCCGGAGTTAATCGGATATAAGCGTCATGTAGTTCAGATCTGATTAACCGCTACACCAGAAAAAGCGCTCTTCTAGTTTTTAAGATCAATACCTCAATGGGATTCGCTAGTCCCAAGCGGTTAGAGGAGGAACATAACCAATTAGTGTGGTGTAACACCTACTTACGACTTTGATAAGTATTAGTCTATAGCAATCCTAGATGAGTTACAAACACCTCTCCCTTGTCCTCCTTGTTCGGATCTCAAATAGGATTGCTATATTACTCCGGTAATTGTTAATAGTATGGAAGTAGGAAGACGTTATGACTACGGTATCAGCAATGACAACGGACAATTTTACCGTTCGTTCAATGAACAGGTCGGAATTGGATTTAGTGATTGATTGGGCAGCAGATGAAGGCTGGAATCCAGGAACCTATGATGCTGAGTGTTTTTATCAAGCTGATCAGTGCGGTTTTTTAGTGGGCGAGTTGAACAATGAACTTGTGGGGAGTATTTCCGCTGTAGCTTACGACCAGCACTTTGGCGTTGTTGGCTTTTACATTGTCAAGCCGCAGTTTCGTGGTCGGGGATTTGGCATGAAAATGTGGAGGGCAGCAATGGCATATCTGGGTACTGAACGTAACATTGGCTTGGATGGGGTGATTGCCCAACAGAAGAACTACCAGAAATCAGGTTTCCAAATCGCCTACAATCATATTCGTTATGAGGCGGTAGGCGGCGGCGTTGTGCCAGACGACATCGTAGAACTCACAACTGTGCCTTTTGAGGAGTTAGTTGCTTATGAGCGCCAGTTTTTTCCGGCTGAGCGCCAGCACTTCCTACGACTTTGGATTAAGCAGCCAAACAGTGCTGCTTTAGGGGTTGTTAGAGAGGGGCATGTTGTTGGTTACGGAGTCATCCGTGAGAGCCACACAGGTTTCCGGATTGGACCGTTGAATGCTAACGACGAACAGATTGCCGAGCAACTCTTACTCGCCTTGGTTGCCTTTGGTTCTAATGCTCCTGTATTTCTTGATGTGCCAGATACTAATCCAGACGCTGTAGCGCTGGCTCAACGCTACGGGATGCAGCCAGTCTTTGAAACCGCTCGGATGTATACTAAAGAAATTCCTAACTTGCCCCTAAACCGTGTATTTTGTGTGACAAGCCTAGAAGTTGGCTAGATGGAGAGAAGTTCGCGGGAGATAGGATTTGCTCGCAAATCCTATCTCCCGCACCGCGCTTACCATTCAGCTTATGTTATAAGCTAATACTGTCAATAGACATCTCCGGAAATTAAGTATGCATTACCTGAAATCCTTGTAGAGACGCGAAATGGCACTTCGTGCCGCAACGCTTACGCGTCTCTACATTCTTTCTCGGAGATGTCTAATGAGTTCGAGCGCGATCGCATCACTCAGGTAGGCAGACATGATTGACTATACTGCAATTAATCTTAGTGTAAGTGATCGCGTGAAAACTGTGGCGCTGGCATCAAGAGCAAGGGACACAGTTGTGGTTGGGGGTGAGGGATGCGCTTGCGCTATCCTAACGAATCGCTTGCTGATTGGCATGAAAGATTAGGCTTGACTGATGAAATGGGTTAATTTGTCATGGTTGGAGGTGAGAGGAGTGCGACCCTTGCTCTACGCAGTGTTCCTTGGGCAATTGCCTGAAATGCTCACTTAAACGCGCTCGGCACAGACGTTGGCGATCGCACTCTCGTTGAGCGTGACCGAATAATTCGTAATTCGTAATTAAAAATTCCTAAATTAATTAATAATTAATTCATTCAGGGACAGAGCAACCAACTTTGGATTATGAAAAAGAAAAAAAGCGAGATCTTCTTTACTACTTGCGAA
>CAZZXJ010000871.1:0-2484 GCA_964657905.1 uncultured Stigonema sp. | reverse complement strand
AAGTTTAGAAGGTTATTCCCAAGAAAACAACGGCTATGTTTCAGAGTCGGGCTACAGATAGTGTGACCCAATACTGCTCGGATCAGACGAGTTCCACATTAGTCTCTGATCCCCCCGCCTGTGGCGACCCCCTTAAAAAGGGGGTTAAAGAGATAAAGCCCCCCTTTTTAAGGGGGATTGGGGGGATCTTCTTAGGTTAACCGAGCAGTATTGTAGTGTGACCAATTTCACGACTCTGGTAGGAGATTTTGTCACACGAGGGCATTTCTAGAAGACCTTGCTGAAGGAAACTTTACGCGAGTCGAATTATGGCGCGTTACAAGGATTTGCCATTAGGTTTATGTGATTTATTTTATTGCCACTGCGATGCCTTACGGCAAGCCGCTCCGCGTCTACGCTCAGCAAAATGTTGCTGGGGTTATGCATTACAATGGAAAAGTTAAACCTAAAATTTCTACGAGAGAAATTATGCTATCTGTTAACAAAAAAATCGTGACAGATGAAGCAATGCATCCAGTTGCGGTTTCGATTGATTATCAAGACTGGCTTCTAATTGAAGAAATCTTGAAAGTCTATCAAGCGCAGCCAGAAACAAATTTTGATTTAAACCAATATGCAGGCGTCATCAAATTAGACCAAGACCCTTTGGAATATCAGCAGCAAATCAGGGATGAATGGAGCTAATGCAGCCATTAATCTTATTAGAAACAAACATAGTTTTATATTTTCTAGGAGGTAAGTTAGTTAACCCTCTGCCATCAGGAAATTATTCAATTTCAGTAATTACTGAAATTGAGTAGTGCGTAAGTCCTATAAACATATGAATATTATGATAAGGCGACGTAAATTTCTAATTTCAATTACTAGTTTCGCAGCAGCTAGTACTATCACCATAGTTTTAGGTTTAAATCCAAAAAAATATTTAACCCTGAATCGGAAACGGAGTCTACCCTTCTTCTTAGGCTGGTATGACAATATTAACAATATTGATGTACCAATCAAAGTATCTTCTGAAGGAATTGACTTATTAATGCCCTATGTTGAAAAAGAGAATAAGGAAAAAATACAGGCATTTTTGGATGCTTCTAAAAAAACACGAATAAAAATTCTGCTTGAGATTTCTCGTCCTTTAATCGAATCAGAAAATATCTCAGGAGTGAAAGACTTTATTCGTACTTATAAAAATCATCCCTCCGTCTATGGTTGGTATCTTTATGATGAACCAGAGATCAAAAAACCTACACCAATTTCTCCAGATTTATTAAAAAAGGTATACAAAGCTATTAAGGAAGAAGATAAATCAAAGCCAGTGGCGTTAGTTTTTGCTGACATAAAAAAAATTGAACCCTACACCGATGCAATGGATATACTGATGTGGGATCGTTATCCTTGCAAAGAGGGAGTTGCAGAATTCCAATGGGTATCATCTTACCGAGAAGCACTCTATAAAGTTATTTCCCTAGCTGATGTTAAAAACAAAAAATTTTGGAACGTAGTACAAGCTTATAGCGGAAATCAGACCAATTATCGATTACCAACAAAGCTAGAATTTCGCTATATGTTTTATTTATCAGTCCTTACAGGGGCTGATGGGCTGCTATTTTGGATACACTACCTCTCTTCACGTTCCTGGAATGAGTCAGTTTTGTATCCTACTATTCAAGAATTCCGAAACTACATTCCTGCAATCATTAGAGGAGAAGATTTAAGCAACCCAGTACAAGTAAACAACTCAGACATAGAAGTTAAATTATTCCCTATTCCTAATACTAAAAAACATTTAATGATAGCTGTTAATCACAATGCGACTCAAATAAATTTCACAGTAAAACTTACTCAGGGGTTAGCTGGTAAAATAGTTACTCTTAATGAAAAAACTATTACTAACCTATCGACTGAGGCAAGTTTCAGTACTCTTTTAAATCCTTATGAAGTTCGGCTGTATCAAATTGGATAGAGATGAAGCCATTACTGTTTATCTTAGTATTACATCATTTGATAATTAAGCAATATAAAAACATCAAGCACCACGGCAACAGCTAAACGAATCGGTTGTAACTGACTTTTATTTTTTAGTTGAGGACTTTGCTTAAAACTGTCTTTAAGTAGTCTTCAGAATGATTTTTTTTAAAATAATCTACTGCTTGCCAGTAACAAATTTCATAATCTTTAGTATTCATACTAAATAAATTATTTACACATTGTGATATTTCATCCTTGTTATTGAAGTCGATGACAAAAGCAAAACTGTAGTCTTTTAGATAGGAGAAGGCAGGAATATCATTGAGGATGAGAAATTTTCCATAACTCAAAGCTTCTGCTACAACCCCACTTTGAGTTGACGATGAATAGGGAACAACAATAAAATGGCTTAAGTTGAATAGAAACTTGTAGTTACCTTGATCGCCTTCGGACGTCGGCAGGCGTTGAAGTCAAGGCAGCGATCGCATATTCACACAGAATTAATATCAGACGGTGACAGCT
>CAZZXJ010000870.1:0-2489 GCA_964657905.1 uncultured Stigonema sp. | reverse complement strand
TACAGAATTCAGAATGAATTCTGACTCCTGACGGATGTATTCTTTTTTGTTAAAAAGTGCAATACGAACTGCAACATGGATTAATTAGACCAATACGACCCACAACGCCCGCCCATGAACCCCGTCATCGGCGCTGAAGAACAGCTTGCCATTAACGTTGGTGAGATTGTTAGGGCTTGAACCTTTAGATCCTGGATCGGACGCCCACCCATGCCCCATGCCCACGAAATCAGACAAATTGTAGGGTGGGATGAGTTTAGACAGATTTACGCTCATTTGTCTACTATTAAATAGTAGATGTTTTTGCTAAAAATATTACAGAAAATTAGAATTCTGTAACTTACAATACAGGCTTTTCCAGAACAACGTCGAACTTGATGATCGCATCTGGGGGTTGCTCAGTCATAACCCACTTTCTCTGCTGTCTGTCAATATAATTAAACTAATGAAATAGAAACTAAACACCTTGAAGAATCCGCAGTGCCTACCTGCGCTATGTCAACGTGTTGATTGCAAATGCATCTTGAGTATTGAGGGTTGACTCCATAAGTGTTCACAAAGGGGAGATTACTAAATTAATGGCAACACTAGAAACCAGAACCGAGCCAATGGTGCTCAATATGGGACCGCACCATCCCTCAATGCACGGGGTTTTGCGGCTGATTGTCACCTTAGATGGCGAGGATGTCATTGATTGTGAACCAGTGATCGGCTACCTGCACAGGGGAATGGAAAAAATTGCGGAGAACCGCACCAATCTCATGTACGTTCCCTATGTGAGCCGATGGGACTACGCCGCCGGGATGTTCAACGAAGCCGTCAGCGTCAACGCCCCAGAAAAACTGGCAGACATTCCCGTCCCCAAACGCGCCAGCTACATCCGCGTCATCATGCTGGAGTTGAATCGCATCGCCAATCACTTGCTGTGGTTTGGTCCATTTCTGGCTGACGTGGGCGCTCAGACTCCCTTCTTCTACCAGTTCCGCGAACGGGAGATGATTTACGACCTGTGGGAAGCCGCCACAGGTTATCGGATGGTCAATAACAACTACTTCCGCATTGGCGGCGTAGCAGCTGACTTACCCTACGGTTGGATTGACAAGTGCTTAGACTTCTGCGACTACTTTTTGCCCAAAGCTGATGAGTATGAGCGCTTAGTTACCAATAACCCGATCTTCCGGCGTCGTATTGAAGGCATTGGCACCATCACCCGTGAAGAAGCGATTAACTGGGGACTATCTGGTCCCATGTTACGCGCTTCAGGAGTGAAGTGGGATCTGCGAAAAGTTGACCACTACGAATGTTACGACGACTTCGACTGGGAAGTACACTGGGAAACAGCCGGTGATTGCTTAGCTCGTTACTTTGTACGGATGCGGGAAATGCGCGAGTCTGTGAAAATTATTCGCCAAGCAATCAAAGGACTACCCGGTGGACCTTTTGAGAACCTGGAAGCCAAGCGCATGGCGGCTGGGAAAAAATCTGAGTGGGATGCTTTTGATTATCAGTACATCGGTAAGAAAATTGCCCCCACCTTTAAGATTCCCAAGGGTGAAATTTACTCCCGTGTAGAAAGCGGCAAAGGTGAACTGGGAATTTATTTGGTTGGCGATGATAACGTCTTCCCTTGGCGGTGGAAAATTCGCGCAGCTGATTTCAATAACGTCCAAATTCTGCCTCATTTACTACGGGGTATGAAGGTTGCAGATATTGTGGTCATTCTGGGTAGTATTGATATCATCATGGGTTCAGTAGACAGGTAAAAATAGGGTGGGCACTGCCCACCCTACTACCGACTATCCCTATGTCCTTTGGCAAAATTTAAATATTAGAAAAAAGCAGAAAATTTTTAATTTTTAAATAATGAATTTTTATAATTCCCAATTAAGACCTCATCCTTCTGCGGATGATTCCAATGTGGCGCTGTGTCAAGTCATTGCACACCACATTGCTGAAAGTCCCCAACGCCGAATATCTTTCGCCGAATACATGGACATGGTTTTATACCACACTGAGCACGGTTACTATTCCAATAAGGCGCTAAACCTTGGGAAGCAGGGTGATTTTTTCACTGCTGTTCACCTTGGGGCTGACTTTGGTGAGTTGCTAGCAGTGCAATTTGTCCAAATGTGGGAGATTTTAGGGCGACCTGTACGGTTTTCTTTAGTGGAAATGGGCGCAGGTCAAGGTATTCTGGCATTGGATATGCTGAAGTGCTTACAGCAGCAGCATCCAGATTTTTTTACTGCACTCGATTACGTCATTGTGGAAAAATCTCCAACTTTAAGACAAGAACAACAGCAACGCTTGCAGGAATTTCCTGTACGTTGGTGCAATCTTGAGGAGATACCAAGCCACTCAATTACTGGCTGCTTTTTTTCTAATGAGTTGGTAGATGCAATGCCTGTGCATCAGTTCATTTTAGAACAAGGACAACTGCGAGAAATTTATGTAACAACGCGGGGAGGAGTGGGGGAGTGGGGGAGTGG
>CAZZXJ010000869.1:0-2495 GCA_964657905.1 uncultured Stigonema sp. | reverse complement strand
GATTAATCGCGTCTCTACTAAGGGTTGACGGTAACGCATAATTAATTTTCGGAGATGTCTATTTAAGAGAAGATCACAAATTCAGCAGATAAACTCTAGTATTGCTAAAAAAGTATACCTAACTAAATTCATCTTTGAAGATAAGCTTTCGGGTCTTGCGCAACCCAACCTAGGGATGAGCTAGAACGCACTTCAAAATGGAGATAGGGTTGACTCAAAGTAGGTGTTCCGGTTGTACCCACAGTCCCCACCAAGTCTCCCTTTTTCACTTGTTGACCGACGGAGACTTTAACACTGTCAAGTTGGGAGTAGCGGCTTTGTAATCCTCCACTGTGATTAATTATGACTAAGTTGCCATAACTAGCTTTCTCACCTGCAAAAGCTACGGTCCCTTGGGCGATCGCTTGTACAGGTGTTCCTTTTGCTGCTAACAAATTTACACCGCTATGGAAGAAAACCTCGCCTGTCTTTTGATTAATCTGCCAGCCATAAGGTAGCGCTACTTTTGCTACTTCCGCTAAGGGATATCCAGCTAATTTACTAGGAGTAGGAGTAGGAGTGGAAGACTCAGTGAAAAGAGGATTCGTTGATCCCTTCCGCAGAGGAACAAACACGACTGTGGGATTTTTTTGACAGCCATTCGCTTCAAATAGTACATCAGGACGAATTTTGTATTTTGTCGCGACTTGTCGCCAAGTTTGACCGCGCGGTACTTCGACTACAATCCCATTATAGGGAGGGATTTGCAGTTCACTACCGACACCAACCTTCCCGTTTTGCAAAGCTGGATTCATGGCAATAATAGTTGCTGGCTCCAGATTGTAGCGCTGCGCTATACTCTCAAGAGTTTCGCCTGGTGCAACTTTGTGACGCCCGAAGCGTTCTAAGGCTGAAGTTGGGCAACTCGCCTCAGAAACCTCTGCTATTGCGAAGTTTGTCCGGGTAGATACTAGCCCAAAGGCGCCGAGGGCGCTACAGATAAAAACTACAAGGGGCATGGGGCATGGGGCATAGGGCATAGGGCGTGGGGCATGGGGCATGGTTCAAAAGATGATCAATGGCTGCTTTCCTACTCCCTATTTTCCAAGTATTTAATCGGTTGTAATTGTGTCACCTTTTACTAATTATTCCCCATGCCCCATGCCCCGTAAATAATAATTATGTGCCCTAGCGTTACATTCCTCTGTCAACTTGCCTTTGGCTTGACTAAACTTAGAGACAGCGCATCTGCATTGCTGTCGTTAAATGTAATGATTTATGAAGTTATCTTTAAAGCAACTAGCCGTTTATCTTTCCTTACTGGTGATTGGCGGCGGTGCAGGCTTGTTAGGCAGTCGCTATCTCTCGCCACAAAATCGCCCATTTCAGCAGTTGAGAAATGTAACAGTAGCTTTGCCTTCAGAAACAGCTGTCCCTAATGCAGGTGGAGGACAGATTGGGGCTATGGTCGGCAATAACATAAATTTTATTGCTGCCGCTGTCCAAAAAACAGGACCAGCAGTGGTGCGAATTAATGCGACCCGTAAAGTGGCAAATCCAATTTCTGACGCTTTAAAAAATCCCCTCTTGCGGCGATTCTTTGGGGAAGATGAGCAACCTATTCCCCAAGAGCGGATTGAGCGCGGGACGGGGTCTGGCTTTATTTTGACCCAAGATGGAGAATTGCTAACCAACGCTCATGTGGTAGCGGATACAGACACAGTACAAGTTACCCTCAAAGATGGTCGGAGTTTTGAGGGTAAAGTGTTGGGAGTGGATACAGTGACGGATGTGGCAGTGGTGAAAATTCCAGTTAATAAATTGCCAACCGTCAAACTGGGTAATTCGCTTTCCTTAGTGCCTGGACAGTGGGCGATCGCTATTGGTAATCCCCTAGGCTTAGACAACACCGTGACAATTGGTATTATCAGCGCAACTGATCGCACCAGTTCTCAAGTTGGTGTACCAGATAAGCGAGTCAGCTTTATCCAAACTGACGCCGCAATTAACCCTGGTAACTCTGGTGGACCTTTGTTAAACGCTCAAGGTGAGGTCATCGGTATAAACACGGCTATCCGTGCTGATGCTAAAGGACTCGGTTTTGCCATCCCCATTGACATCGCGGCTCGCATTGCTAATGAACTGTTTACTAAAGGTCATGCGGAACATCCCTTCTTAGGGATTGAAATGGTAGACCTGAGTCCTACCAAGAAACAGCAGATTAATCAAGAGAATGATCTCAACATCAAGCAGGACAGTGGTGTTGCAATTAAGGGAGTCCTGGACAAATCCCCTGCAAAACAGGCTGGACTGCGTCTTGGGGACATTATTCAAAAAATCAACGGTAGCCGAGTCATCACTGTCTCCCAATTGCAGAAGCTGGTTGATTCCCGTTCAGTAGGCGACATCGTGCAAATCGAAGTCAACCGCGACGGCAAAAATCAAACTTTGGCAGTACATTTAGGGGCTTATCCCCAAAATTAGTCCTTAGTCCTTTGTCATTTGTCCTTTGTCAT
>CAZZXJ010000868.1:0-2495 GCA_964657905.1 uncultured Stigonema sp. | reverse complement strand
GTTAGTGGTTAGTTGTTAGTTGTCAATGTAACCAATAACCAATAACCACTAACTACTAACAACTAACCACATTAATCTTCATCTAAGGGCAAACCACGCCGAACTTTCCCCTTGGCAAAATAGCGTCCAAACTGGAGTTCATAGACTTCATCTTCGTCTTGTGTCTCCACCTCCAAATCAGAACGAGCATAACTGACACACAACAGGGCATAGCCTTTTTGCTGTAAATGTGGTGAAAGTCCAACCGCCTCTGGTTGATAAATTTCTCCAGCTTGCACCCGGACAGCACAAGTGGTGCAAGCCCCATTCCGGCAGGAAAATGGCAGTTCTACCCCTTGTTTTTCGGCAAATTGTAGGATATAACGGTCATCGGGGACGTATAGGATGTATACTGTACCTTTGGCGCGATCATGAACTTTAATGGTGTATGTAGGGGACATCTTGATTTTAGATTTTGGATTTAATCTGATTGCATTTTATGCAATTCTATTGTATAGTTGTAAATCGTGATACCTGGAGAGGTGGCCGAGTGGTTGAAGGCGCAGCACTGGAAATGCTGTTTGGGGGCAACTTCAACGAGGGTTCGAATCCCTCCCTCTCCGTTATAAAAGCTAGTCTATATATATACCTTGACTGCTATTTGTACAAATAGTCAGACCATGGGGATTAGGCGAAATTGTTATAAATTTGGTCAAAACGAGTGGTTCGGGTTTCTGTGTTCATTGTGTGCGATCACAAAGTTGATGTATGGGAAAACCCATAGTGAACTCATCATCCGCTTCATAACCTAGGTATTTATGCTATAATAAAGTCTTGCTAGACTATCTAGATGGTGAAAGCGGCGAAAGCACGGATTATGATCCAACAGCAAGAGGCTAAACCAATCAAAAAGAGCATTGACCTGGGTAAAGTAAAGATAGGAACAGCACAACAACCAGAAGACATCAATCATTTACACCCCCAAGCCTCTTATCTGCATAACTTTCTAGAGCCTTACGAGTCTTTTATCAGTCAGCTAATTGCACAACTACAGGATGATAGTTGGATAATTGATTTGGCAACAAATACTTCAACTACTAACTCTGAAATCGGAAATCGCATTTTGGAAATAGTTAGAAATACTTCCAAAGCTGATTCTGTTTTTGTGTTACGTAATGATAGTCAGGATAACTGGTTTGTTAAATCACACAGTGATTTAGTTGATGATATAGATCAAGATGTTTATATAGAAACATTAAAATCAAACATCTTACCAAATATCTTGCGAAAATCAGTTTTTAACCCTGCTTATCATGGTGTGTATCAAATCTATGAGTGCAAAAATGGTAATTCTCATACTTTTGTCATCGTACCGCTGATATTACCACCACTCGCTGAGGTGATGATTGTTTGCGGTTTCCAAGGAGATTCTAACCTTTTAGGGGATGCATACGGCAGAATTTTATCTACATTTTATCAAGCAAGTCAAAGATTACCGTTTCAGCCTGCGCTGGTTGAAGCTGCTATTATCGACGATTTGAAGAAAGATTTTGGATTTGTTTCTGCATCGCTTTATGAGAGAAGGTTTAAATTATTCTGTGAGCGTCTCCAGCGAATGGTTATCTACTTTGAGCCTGTTCTTCATTTAGATCCAGAGGACTTATTCATTTGTGGTTGGGAAGCTTTAGCGAGAAACCCAGACAGCTTGACAGCTCCTTGGGATTTGTTTCAAGCGGCAGAGATGTGGGGATCGCAGTTTAGAATTGAACTCGATCAGTATTTTCTGAGAGTTGCTATCCAAACATATTTAGAAGCTCGAAAAAAATCAAAGCAAGCTAGAGCAGATGATGTCAAGCCATTATCAGTTAACGTCTACCCAGACTCTCTCATGGGAAAGGCATACTTTGAAACAGTGCGTCAGATTCTTAAAGAGCAAGTTATTCAACCCAGAAATCTCATCTTAGAAATTTCCGAAAAGGCTGACTTGCCAGTGTTTCAAGATGGTAGTCGTTTAGAGTCGCCAATGAATGTCTTTAAAAAGAAACTTCTAGAATATGTAAAACTCAAGATTAGATTTGCCATAGATGATTTTGGAGTAGGACATGCATCTGTTTCTCGTTTAGCTGGACTGAATCCATCCCATGTCAAAATTGATCGAGAGATTCTGCATCATCAACACAGTGATGTGATCATCCGTTTTGTTCATGAATTAGTTGGTGCAAACAACCTCAACCCATCAAAAGTAATAGTGGAAGGTGTGGATGAGACTATTCCTATTAGCTTGTATCGGCTTAAAGAGATTGGTGTTAGCTATATTCAAGGATATCTCATTGGTAAACCTTCGCCTGATATTTATCGTTTAAGCCAGGAAAAAGCAGATTTATTGAAAAAGCTAATTTTGGAAAAGACGAATTGAATGCTTGGGGTGATGAACAAAACTAGCGATCGCCCTCATATCTCAATCGATGTGGCATTGCAAGAAGAGAATAAGACAGTTTCGGGACGAATAACGAGCT
>CAZZXJ010000867.1:0-2504 GCA_964657905.1 uncultured Stigonema sp. | reverse complement strand
ATTACGAATTATTCGGTCAGCATGGTCATAACAGTGCTGACTGGAACTCATATTGCCCCAATAAAAATTTGTTTGGCAGTTAAATCTAATTCAGGGAAAGCCAGAGAAATAATGCGATCGTCTCCTCGGAATGGCGTAATCTGGTATTCATCATCAATCAACTGGCAGATAGAAAGTGTTGGTTGTTTAGGGTTACCAGTAAATTTTTTAGCTCCAATTCCAAGGTAATCAACAATCCAGTATTCCGGAATTTTCAGGCTTTCGTATTTACCAAATTTCATGTAGTAATCATCATCCCAATTAGTAGAAACAACTTCTACAACTAATGGAATTGAAGCACCATAAATTACCGTAGATTTTTTCTTCCACAATGGCTCATTCACAAGATGTGTACGATTTAGTAATAATACATCAGGTGAGTAAGCTGATTCACTTGTGGAAGGTTTTACTAGTGCTGTTTTTGGAATGGAGTAAGGTAAGTTTAATCGAACATATTCAAAGCTGATTTTACCTGCTATAAAGCCCACAACATCTTCATGGTCGCCTATGGGTTGGGCCATTTCAACAATTACTCCATCGTGTAGTTCGTAACGTCCCCCTGGCGGTCGCCATTCACTAAATTCTTCAAAGGTTACTAATTTGGTTAGAGCTTGAGTCATTGCTGTATTGTGGTTACGCTACATTTTTTACTGAAACTATTCCCGTGCTGCACCATTAGACTGATTACTCTGGCTTCTCTACGCACGTATAACAGTGATGGAACGTTGATTTTTTGTGGTGGAAATTTGGGTTGATAGACGTTCTTCAATTGGTAGTGACTTTTTCCGTTGGTCGAAAATGAATAACCAGCCAGATTCTAATCCCAATCGAGCTAAATAAGAGTCTAATTGTTCAAGACCTGACGATTGTGGATCGCCTCTTTTGTCACGCCAAACTTTTAATTCGATTCCCAATGTTACCGAACCATATCTTAAACATAAATCCATGCGATCGCTTCCAATGGCATATTCGCGTTCGAGTGTTCCACCTCCATTCACGACACGATGTAAGAACGCCATTAGCACTAAATGTGGTGCTATTTCATGGTATGCTGCACTACCTAATAACGGTTCACCATGCTGTCGCCAAAATCTCAAAAATGCATCTAGTAAGGCATCGGTGTTTAATTCGCCTTCTTTGGTTAACCAACTAGGACTAATGTGGGGTAAACTATCTTGAGTACCTTGCACTAAAACACGGGGAATCACCTCGCGGTAAATAGGGTTTGCAATCGTTAGTCCTCCTGCTGGATCACGTCGCAATAACCCCAGATCAATCAAATATTGTCGGTCATCTGACGGAGTATCGCCCAATGCAAGTCCAGCCAATATTGGCTCAATAATTTCTTGGACTCGCTTTTCTCGAAGTTTTTCAGCAAGCGAGTCTAGATGGGTGTCTTGGCGTGCGATTAATATTTCCTTGGCTTTTAAAATATGTTTATGTGTAATCGCGACATTTCTATCCAATACTATCTTCTCTACAACTTCTTTAGCTAGTGCATTGACTAACCAAGGCTGTCCTTGAGTCAAATCGAACGCCATTGCTGTTGCTTCTGATGTGAAAACTTGCCCTGTATCCGAGGTATGTTGCTGGTAAAGTTCTTGTACCTCAGCGGCTACAAAATCTCTCAATGTTAAAGAGCTGACTTTGATATTAAAAGGACTCGACGTATTTAATCTATCACTGCCACCCGATGCTATTTTATAATCTCGTACATCCCGCAAACCAATCAAACCCACGGACAAGGGAAAATTTTCGGGACGAGAGGGATAACCATCACGTAACTGCCGCAAAACCGAAATTAGCGCTTCATCTTGTAGAGAGTCAATTTCATCGATAAATACTACTAATGGTCGTGGTGAAGCTTGTGCCCAAGCCTGTAAACTCGCTTGAATTCTCTGTCCGGGTTCAAGATAAACCCAAGTCGGAGGCTGCAAATCTTGAGGTAACCGCACTGAAATCATATTCCGCCAAGCACCGAGAACTGCCAATTCTGCGGCACCTGGGTCATGACTGTAGGGGCTTCCCACTTCTGCTGATACCATTACCGCTGCGTAGCGTCCACTTTCTGTGAGTTGTTTCGCCAATGCTAACATCGCAGTAGTTTTACCCGTTTGGCGAGGTGCATGTATTACAAAATAACTTTCTTGTTCAATTAGCTGTTCCAAGTCGGGCAGCCGACTAGTGGGCGACAGCATGTAGTGTTTGTCGGCTTTACAGGGACCTGCGATGTTGAACCAACGAGACATGCAATATTTTTTGCGTAAAGGCGTCCCAATAAATTATAGAATATATGACACAAAAGAGGAAAAAACCTTAGCATTAACATCATATTTTTTAAATTTTGTCAAGTCTATTTAACAAATTTTTGCTTTAATGCACTATCTCATCTTCTGGTAATTATCCTTCAATTTGGGCGATCGCATTCTCTGGTGACTGAATAATTCGTAATTCGTAATTCGTAA
>CAZZXJ010000866.1:0-2507 GCA_964657905.1 uncultured Stigonema sp. | reverse complement strand
TTGGCTTTCTTGACCTTGCTCTAGGTAGCGTAAAGCATCCAAATGCGCTGCTGCTAGGTCTTCAACATGGATATAGTCCCTAATTCCGGTACCATCTGGGGTGGAAAAATCCGTGCCAAAAATTTGCACCCCTGGTTTGCGTTTAAGTGCTGCATCACAGGCTGATCGGATCAGGTGAGATGCCTCCTTTGACTTCTGACCCAGTCGTCCACCAGGGTCTGCCCCCGCAACATTAAAGTACCGTAGAATTACGTAGCGCAGAGACGACGCTGCGCCGTAGTCCTGAATCAGCCATTCGCTGCAAAGCTTTGAGCGTCCGTAGGGGTTAATGGGCTGGGTTGGGGCGGACTCTGTGACTGGATTTTCTGTTGGTTGCCCATACACTGCTGCTGTACTGGAAAAGACGATCTGGTTGATGCCCATTACACTACAACAGCGGAGCAAATTCAGCGTATTGCGCGTGTTGTTGGTGTAGTAGTCGAGGGGATGGGCAACTGATTCTGGTACACTAAGACTGGCGGCGAAGTGTAGCACTGCACTAAATTGATGCTTGAAAAAAACCTGGTAAAGAAGGTCTAAATCTCCTAAATCCCCGAGAATTAATTCACCGTGCAGTACTGCCTTGCGTGAACCCGTAGAACAATTGTCGTACACCACCACGTCGTAGCCTGCCTTGCCCAATTGAAGGACTACGTGGGAGCCAATGTAGCCTGCCCCACCAGTTACTAAAACTTTTTTGTTCATCGGCCTTTACCTAGTAAAACTACCCTAACGGTTTTGAAGGCGATCGCTAAATCCAACCACAAGGAATAATTCTTGATGTAGTAGAGGTCGTAGGAAAGCTTTTCGTAGGCATCCTCAATTGATGCGCCGTAGGGATAGATAACTTGCGCCCAACCAGTAATTCCTGGTTTGACTAAATAACGCACATCATAGTACGGAATCGCTTTTCTCAGCTTAGCATCAAACTCTGGTCGCTCTGGACGTGGACCAATCAGACTCATATCCCCCCGGAGTACATTCCACATCTGGGGCAGTTCGTCGATTCGCGCTAATCGTAGCCAGTATCCCACTCTAGTTATGCGGGGATCGCGTTGACTTGCCCACTGTACACCCCGCTTTTCCGCGTCTTGATACATGGAACGGAACTTGTAAACTCGAAATTGCTTACACTTTAGCCCTGTGCGTAACTGACTGTAAAAAACCGGACCTTTACTATCTAACTTAATTGCCAGTGCTGTTAACAGCATGAGTGGAGACAGAATCACCAACAGCAGCGTTGCTGCGATCGCATCAACTAACCGCTTTAGTTTCCAGTTAATGCCACTAGACATTAAGTTAAAGCCGACATTGAAAACAAACCACGTATCTTGCAGTAGGAATGATGGGAGTTTATACCACAAGCTTTCGTAACAATCTGGCAACTGATAAACTGGAATTCCTTGCAGCCGCACTTGCATCAATTGCTGCAATTGCACATCAGATAATTCTACTTCCATTGCGACTAAGACCCCCGACCAAGACAGAGAAATCCAGTCAGGCAAGTCCAAAAGGCTACCTATCCCATTCACACTACTCTTTGGTAACTGATTAATATTTTCGAGGTCTTCAGCCAGAACAACCAACCGCGCTAAGGGGTTCAGTTGTAGAAAGTCCTGTACAAATTTGACAGCACTCTCTCCTGCACCTAGGACTAGCCAGCGACTTTGTTGTGCACGCGATCGCATCCAGCCAGCTGCCCACAGTCTTGACATGACTGCGACTGAAGTAAATATTCCCAGACTTGGTAGCAAAACGCTCCGCTGCAAAAAAGAGTTATACTTCCAAGCACCAGATAAGTAAATTAGAGCAGCGCTAACTCCTGCAACAAACCCATTACACAGTATGATCCGAGCTGGCGCTCGCAAACCCGCAATTTGGCTATCTGGTTTGTATGTGTCTGCCAAATAAAGACCTGAGAGAACCAGCAAGATAAGTCCATAAAAAATTGGATTAAATCCATCTATTAGTTCACCCCTGCATAACCAAGAGGTTAATTCCAAACAGATAACTAAGCAAAAAACATCTCCTGCTAAAAGCAAAATAGGGAGACGGCGGACACTGTTGAATAACTTAGTATTTGTTGAGGTTTGTAAGAAAATTGACGGAGAAATTATTTTTTGCATAAAAAGCTTCACTGATGGTTAGGGAAGGCAGGATAAAAAAGGCTTCTAGCTCCTGAATTCTGATAAATGTATTCTGTTAACAAGCTGCAATCGAGGCGCGCCTGCACGAGTTTGTGTAGAACAGTGCAAACTGACTACTCTCATAAAGTTGACTTAGTCAAATCTTGTACAACGCTTTCACCCCAGAGCGTTGTGCAAGATTTGACCTTAGATATTTTTCGTCCATGCAGAGATAGCCAACCCCTTTTTTGGGGGTCAGGCTTTTTCCGCGACTGGATCGACGACCCGCTTGGAAATGAAATGTTGATTTCTGTTAGCGATTACTACTGGTAGCTGTCACCG
>CAZZXJ010000865.1:0-2512 GCA_964657905.1 uncultured Stigonema sp. | reverse complement strand
GCAATTAACAATTAGCAATTAGCAAAATTAACTATGGCGAACATTAATGAGATTGCAACCCGTGCCAAGGAAAGCGCTGCTCAGCTTGGCATTAGGAAATTCGACATTTTTGGCTCAACAGTAGATCAAACTAGCGTACAAGTGGATCAAGGTGAGCCTAAACAAGTAAAAGCCTCAAGTCTTTCTGGTGTCATCGTGCGTGTGTGGAATCCAGAGAATACAATGGGTGTCACTAGCACCACAGATGTGGACCCCAAAGGACTTGAATTAGCTTTGAAAACAGCTTACGAAGCAAGTTTCTTTGGTGTCAAAGAAAATGTCCCCGATTTTAGCCCAGAGGCTACTATTCCCATAAACAATCAGCCTGATGCAAAAGCAACCCAAGCACCTGTTCTCCAACTTATAGAAAGCCTGTTGGTAGCTGAAAAAGAAATACTTGCAGCGCATCCGGCTATTAAAGGAGTGCCTTATAACAGTTTGGCGCAAAGAGATATCGACAAGTTTTATCTCAACAGTGAGGGTGCGCTGAGAACAGAATCCCGCTCTTTGGCATCGATTTATCTATACAGCAAAACTGAGCAAGAAGGGAAAAAACCTCGTAGCGGTGGTGCTTTTAGAATCAGCCAGAGTCTAGACAAGTTAGACATCAAGGGTTGCATCAAAGAAACAACAGAAAAAACTATCAGCCACTTAGACTATGAAAAAGTCAAGTCTGGTAAATATCGCGTAGTTTTTTCAGCAGATGCTTTCTTGAGTTTGCTCGGTGCTTTTTCCAACTTGTTCAACGCTCAAAGTATTCTGGATAAGCAAAGCCTATCGACTCCTGATGATTTAGGAAAGCAAATAGCTTCTCCTCTACTGTCAGTTTTTGACGATGCACTGCATCCTGCTCATGTAGGTGCGGCAACTTTCGATGGTGAAGGAACTCCCACGCGCCGAGTTTCACTCATTGAAAATGGCACTTTAACAGGTTTTCTCCACAGTGCAGGCACTGCCAAAAGAATGAATGCCAAGCCTACAGGGAATGCCAATATTGGAGCAAAAGTGAGTGTCAGCCCCAACTTTTATCACGTATTTGCCAGCGCACCTGCTGAACAGGTATTGAGCCTGGAAACTGCTGACAATGTGATTTTTATCGATGATTTACAAGCTCTCCATGCGGGGGTAAAATCTTTACAAGGTTCATTCTCTCTACCGTTCGATGGTTGGCTAGTTAACAACGGTGTCAAGACGAGCATTGAGTCAGCAACTGTGGCTGGAGATTTCCTAGAACTCCTCAAATCAATTATTTTGGTGGAGAAAGAAGTGGAGTTGACTCCCGCAGGAGTATGTCCCAAAATCTGGGTTAATGAACTGTCGATTACCGGAGAAAGTTAGGATTTAGGGGTGATGAGTTATGAGATGAGTGATACGCTTAACTCCTCACTCGTCTCTATTTTTCAGTGTCTACATTAGTTTTAGCATTAGCCAAATCTGAGCCATTTGATTTAACACCAGCTAAAACAGCACCTTGAAGTTCGGTGCTATCTAAATTAGCATTACGCAAATCGGCATTGGTGAGGTTAGCGTTCTTTAAGCTAGCACTGTTAACAAAGGCTTCTTTTAAATTAGCAGACTTCAAGTTGGCGCCAGTTAAATCGGCGCCTTCTAAATTGGCAGCTTCTAAGTTAGCACCCTTTAAATTAGCATTCCTTAAATCAGCACCAAGGAGGTGAACACCTTTGAAGTTAGCTCCTGATAAATCACAGCCAACACAACCTTTCCCTTCTCGCACACGTTGAACCTGAGCAGGGTTCGCAGCTTTCACGGGAACGGGAGCGGCTAGAGATATTGTTCCTAGTAAAGCTACGGTAGTAAAAAGATTCAATTTCATAATTATTTCCCTCCCATATGATTAGAAGCTATCTATTAAATCCATTTATTAGATAAGTAATTATCAGTGAGCGGCTGTTAAGCATACTATTAACTGATAACTTGTAACTAGTAAGTGTTTACCCAGTTACTTAGCTTCTACAAATATAATGTCTCAAATTCCAGAAATTTTCCTCTTGCTATGGGGGTAATAAAAGTAGAATATTAATTAAGTACTTTTCTCCAATTTAGAGTTGCAAAATATGACACCAGGCAGATACACCACCCTGTTCAGATTGATGAAATAGACTTAAGACTTAATAAGTAACTATCTAAAGATAGATTCTTTTATTCTTTGAAAAAGAAAGGAAAGCTTTTACGCAAACATAAAAAGATCAGTCAGCCCGCTAACCATTGAAACATTTTGTAGGCGTGGCTCCTAAAAATACCAAATTGTAGGGTGGGCACTGCCCACCATACATTAGATTTGCCGACAGTATCGTTAACCGCATGATTTCCAGGCGTGACTCCGACCCCAGTCCTGCAAAGATATCTGCATACCGAGCCGTTTCTTTATCTGCCATATTTCTAGAATAACCGAAATAATAGAGTTGTTCTACTAAGGGACTTCCAAATTAAAAAATATCCAACTTTTTCTTGT